>WLEX01000119.1 GCA_009704065.1 Actinomycetota bacterium | reverse complement strand
CTCGCGTTGTAGCAATCACCGCAGCCATGCCAGGGCCAACAGGCCTTCTTGATTTCCAAACACAATTCCCTGATCGCGTGTTCGACGTCGGCATCGCCGAGCAACATGCAGTTACTGCAGCAGCCGGTATGGCTATGGGCGGACTTCGCCCAGTTGTTGCGTTGTATTCCACGTTCTTGTCTCGCGCATGGGATCAAGTGGTCTACGACGTTGCATTGCATCGCCTTCCTGTGGTGTTTTGTTTAGACCGCGCTGGCATTACGGGCGACGATGGCCCTAGCCACCACGGCGTGTACGACATGGCATTGCTGTCGAAAGTTCCGGGCATGCGCGTATTAGCACCGTCATCGGTAGAAGATCTCACGGTCATGATGCACGACGCCATGATCTTGGCAAACGATGGACCTGTTGTTATTCGTTATCCCAAAGGCACTGCACGCAGTGTTGATGCATCGCGTGTAGGTACGGGCACATCGTCACTCACTCTTGCAACAAGTGATGGTCGCATTGCCATTCTCGCCATTGGCAAAATGGTTGCCGCCGCCGAACAAGCCGTTGCCACACTGCAAGCAGCTGGTATTTCTGCAACCCTCATCGATGTTCGCTGCTGTGCACCACTTGACCCCGCCATGATTTCACTTGCTGCCACACACGGCGCAGTACTCACCGTGGAAGACGGCATTCTCGACGGCGGCATTGGCGTATCCATCGCCACTGCAATTCACGAATCAACACCAACGGTTGCAGTGAAGTCACTTGGCATTCCTACGCAGTTCATTCCGCACAGCAAGCCCGATGTAATTTTGGCTCGCTTTGGTCTCGATGCCGCCGGCATTGTGGCTGCCGCAACTGCATTACTGAACTAATTCGTTCCTATAAAGCAACTGACTTTCCATTTTCGTAAATGGGCTACGGTCATTTACATGAAACGTATTTCAGTTCTGCTTGCAACTTCTCTCTTGTTGGCCATTCCGGCTGCATCCACTTCTGCAGCACCGACCGCGGATCAAGTAAACCCCGTCGTACTGAATGGCGAAAATGGAATGCTCGATATCAGCATCTTTCAAGGTTCATCAACAGGGGCAACCACAGCTCCGATGAGCGGAACCATTTCGATAAAGGTCTGCGCTGGAACTGATTGCGAAACATACACGCCCTATTACATGTCTAGTTATGAAGCCAACTCTGCACACAGATGGTTGTCAGTGAATCTCACAATTGCTGAAAGATTCAACAAGGCAGCAGTCACGGTGCAGGCGCCCATAGATATCACTGATCCATCTAAGGGATGGTCGAAACCAAGCAATGCGGTGACCGGTTGGACAGATGCTGCGGCGTGGTATCGATCACAAACAGGGCGTCCTCCATTGCAAGTGTTATTTGGCACCCTCGATGCAACAACGATGACCAAAGCAGATCTCTGCGCCAACTACGACCCCACCAAGACGTATACGTCAACTATCTCTGCGTATCAACAAATGGATATCTCTGGATACACATCAGCAAAGTACGACCTGTATTACAAAGGCGCTATTGAACGGACAGTTGATCTTTCTTCTTCCCTCACCAGCGGGACAGGAACCGCTAATGCCATTCCCGCTTGTGGAGCAAATGCGTTCAGTCCATTTTCTATGACACGAATAGAAGGCCTCTCGGCAGGACGTGCCTACAAATTGGTCTACACCATCACCGGTGCCGGAAAACCAGAACTCAATGCCACGCTTGACTTTGTAACAACGGGTGGATGCCCCAGTGGGGATATCACTAATTCTTCACCACCTCGTTCTTGGTCATATGGCGTCACCGATGACGATGGCGTGCTCTTTTCCTACATCTCTTCCGGAGTTGCTAAGTGGAGACTCGAGAGCATCTTGGGAAAGAGAATCGCACCGATCTACAACTCGCCTTCAAAGGTTGCACCATTTAATGGATTACTGCATCTCATCAAAACGTCCACGGAAAAATGGAAGTACGTACCGAGTATTGATAACTGGGCGAAAGTTGTTGAGAATGCCGAGTCAATGTCTACAAAGGCAGTGCTCGACAACACGGTGTTTTCAGGGTGCACCGCAACACAAGTGAAGACCACCTTGGCCATCGATGAAACCGTTACTCCGGCGGCTAGCCAGGCATGCGTCATCGAAGCCAACGTAGTAAAGCCAACTGCAGTTGGACCCTGCTATGTAAAAGCCACCGTAGATAACACCAGTGTTTCAGCATCTGGTGTACGTCGATTCGCTACGCCAGCAACGGTGAGCATGAACTATTCCTTTAGTTCCATCAGCGCAGTCACCACTACGAGTACTGCATCAACGATGCCCGTAAGCACTCCAACGGCTGCAACAACTTCATCTGCACCGACCGTGCGAGTCGCACGCACATTGTCGGGAAAGTCACTTGCGAGCTACGCAAAGCTCAAGGTCGCTTCCACATCAAGAATCAGTCTGAGAGTTATCAGTAGCTCTACCAAGATCTGCAAAGTTACGGGAACTTCGGTCAAGGGTCTCAAAGCGGGCACCTGCAAAGTCACAGTTTCTGTGAAGCCAAAGAGTGGTGCCACGAAGTCAAAGACCGTTTCTTTCAAAGTAACGAAATAGTTCACGGTCATCACTGGGTCACGCACTACCGTGGGTGCATGACCTCATTGGCCGAACAGTTACAAACAGAACTTGCATTTGCAATCACCATTGCCGATGCAGCCGATGCCGTAACACTCCCCCGTTTTGCCGCACGTAACTTCACTGTTGATCTCAAGGCAAACCAAACCGAAGTGACCGAAGTAGATCGCGGTACTGAAACCGTGATCATGGATCTCATTCGTGCGCAACGCCCACACCATGCGTGGTATGGCGAAGAACATGGTTCAGGTGGTGACACCGATGCTGAATTCACCTGGGTGATCGACCCCATCGATGGCACATCGAACTTTGTACGTGGTGTTCCCGTGTGGGCAACCTTGATTGGTCTTGTGCATCGCGATCACGGCCCGGTTCTTGGTGTGGTGTCGTGCCCCACAATGGCAACACGTTGGTGGGGTTATCAAGGTGGCGGAGCATTTTGTAATGGTCATCCCATTCACGTGAGCGATGTTGCTTCGCTCTACGACGCACACCTATCGGTGACTGCAAATGCCGAATGGAATCGCATTGGCAAAAGCCAAAACATTTCACGCCTCACACAAACCGTCAAACGTGTTCGTGGCTTTGGTGATTTTTGGCAACACATGTTGGTCGCCCAAGGCGCAATCGATGTATCGGTCGACGGCATTGGCCTCGAGCCCTACGACATTGCAGCCTTAGTACCCATCGTGCAAGCCGCTGGCGGAACCATTACCGATCGCACCGGCACCGCCGATTGGCGCGCCGACAATGTTGTTGCTTCAAATGGCTTACTTCACAACGATGTAATTGCCATTTTGAATAGCTAGTCCCTATTCAGGGCACCATTCACAGCTAAGGGTTGGTGGCACTGGTGATCCGCAGGTCATGCAGGTGCGGTGTGCTGGTGCAGGAGTTTCTTTAATCACAATGCGTCCAGCGCTTACTGCTGGCAATGCTGTGTAATAAAAGGTTTTACCTTTGCTCTCGGTTGGCAATGAACCTTTGATTTCAACACGAGTGTTGATCTGTCCTCTGTGAATCCATGCAACACCGGCATGATTGCTATCAACAGTGGTGACAGCTACATAACTCTTGGTATCAAGGAAGAACAGTTCTTCAATTTTCGAACCGAGCGTTGCTTCTACTTTGCGCAAAATCACACGAACCTTTGCGTGGACTTTCTTGTCGGTGCCAAATGCACCCCACTTCAAGAGTGCTTCATCAATATCGGTGAAATAATGACGCAACTTTGCATTGGCGTCGGCCTCGGGGCCGCTCAAAATCTCATGGGTCTGAGGATTCACCCAGATCTGACCGCTACGGCCACCAGTATCTGAAGCCAAGCTCACGAATTCGGCTTCTATTTCGCCGGGGCTGTCCTTCAATACTGTTTGCTGTGCGTCATTACTCATCCTCTATTTGACCAGCGTTTCGGTTCAGTTCCCCCACAAAACCGATAATCCCACCATGAACGGCATCAATATCGCAGGTTGTCTATGGTTGGAGGAACCAAAGGAGCCCCTAATGGCAAAATTTCTCGCAGCAATTGTTCGTGGATTCAAGAACTTTTTCAACTTTTCCGGCCGTGCCAGCGCACGTGAGTACTGGTATTTCATCTTGGCCATGTTCATCGCCGACTTCATCAACGGCCTTGTAGTCAGCAACTCCAGCTCCACCCACATCTCATGGTGGATCTTCTTCATCCCCGCCATTTCTGCTGGCGTGCGCCGTATGCACGATTGTGGCCGCAATGGCCTATGGATCTTGTTCCCCATTCTCAACATCTTCTTGCTCTGCGGCAAAGCCGACAGCGGAATCAACAAGTACGGACCCCCTTCACCACCACTCGGCTAAACCTTGCTACACCCTTTTAATAAAGTAGTAAATACTTTATTGATTCGGGAGGATCCGCATGGCTTTAGCTACTTCACTCACCACTTTGTTTGGCACCGTGGGCGACATTGTCAGCGACTCCGACATTGCCTTCACTCGTAACTCTCCCCTTATGGTGAGCGTGAGCAAGCAGTACATCGGTACAGGCGACGAGCGTCCGTATCTTCATGCTTGGATCTACAAGCGTTACAACGGCACTTCAGTGCTCCGTATGGATATCGCCACGGCCACCTACGAAATAACCGATAAAACAGAGATCGACAAGTGGATCTTGAAGAACAACTGCAAGATGCCATTTGTCGCTATTCGTAAACGTGAAGGGGCAAACGACCTCATCAGCCTGCTCAGCACGCAT
>WLEX01000118.1 GCA_009704065.1 Actinomycetota bacterium | reverse complement strand
GTATTGGTTTCTTGCCATACAACTTCAATGGGGCCAGCATTTTCATGGGAGATGGTGGCGCGTACTTACTCGGGCTGTTAGTTGCAGTGTCGACCAGTGTGGTGGGTGGTCGTGCCGACCCAACAACTCAGGCATTTAGCGGACAAACATATTTCTTCCTGGCACCGTTGCTGATTCCCATCATTATTTTGGGAGTGCCCATCTTTGATGTGGTGTTTGCCATTGTGCGTCGCGTGGGCAAACGCCAGGGTTTTGCTGAAGCCGATAAGGGCCACCTTCATCATCGATTAATCAACTTGGGTCATGGGCCACGTCGTGCTGTAGCAATTTTGTGGTTATGGACCGCACTGTTATCGACTCTCGTGTTGTATCCGGTCTTTAACAAGAGTGCTACTAACTTTGCGCCATTTGGGTTAGTTGCATTAGTGCTGTTTTTATACACCGTGTTGCATCCAGATCTTGATCGGTCATCGCGGGACAAAAATACCGTAAATAACGATTAAATAATTCAATCTTTTCTCCCTATAGAAAGAAGAGATTTAGTGATGTATGGTGGGGATATTCCTACCAACAGAGGCGAACATCTTGCCTAACCACCTTGACTCAGACGTATTAGTCAATATTCTCGAGGGCATAGGAAGCCACATTGCCATTCACGAAGTGATCTTCGATGAATTTGGGTCTATCTCTGATGCTTGTCTGCTGTGGTGCAATGAGGCCTACAAAAGAATTCGTGTTGATCCAGTTGCAAAACATCAGTCAATGGTCGCCACATACGTTGATTCACATGTGGCTTTGGCATATGTAGAAAGAGCCTGGAATGAAGGTCAAGCTTTTCAGTATTTCGAGATAGGACCATCATCTAGACGCGAAACATTGGGAGTGCGTGTACCAACGATTGTTCACTGGCAACGAATAGGTGACCTTGTGGTCGAGTTTGATGCTGATCTCCGTGAATACAAACAATTCGAAGTAGCACTAGGCGATCAAACATCTGCTGCATCAGTCTCTCTCGTGAAACAAGCAGTAGCCAATGAGAGAGAACGTATTGCTCATGATCTTCACGATTCTGTTATTCAACAGTTATACGCAACTTCGTTGACATTGAGAGTTTTGGCAAAATCTCATATCGCACATAATGAACATGAACATGGTCTGTCGGTAGAGATCGCAAAGATATCTACCAAAATTGAATCGGTTATCACAGAGATCAGAAACAAAATTCTCGAAGTCGAAGAACTTCGTTCCTCGCCATTGCGTATTCAGCTAGAGGAGCTTTTGGTGTCAATTCTGTCTCCGTCAGGCGCCCATTTTGATTTGAAAATAAACGTCACTCGATTGCCGCAAGAGTTAGTAAGCCATATTCGCGCAGTGTGTATCGAATCAGCGTCGAATGCAGTGCGTCACGGTGCTGCCACATTTGTGCGAGTTCAAGTCAAACAAATCGCCCAAACTTTGCACATCATCGTGACCGATAACGGCACTGGAGTGGACCCTACAAAGCCACTTCGAAACGGATTACGCAATATGGAAAATCGCGCAAAATCACTAGGAGGAACAATGACATTAGAAGCATTACAAGGAGGGGGAACGGTTCTTCACTGGATCGTACCGAGTCAAGGGGTACCAGAATGATCCGCGTCGTAATTTGTGATGATCATGAAATGGTGCGCGAAGCACTGAGTGCCGTCTTGAACTTGGAAGACGATATTTCGGTTGTAGGAATGTCTGATTCTCTTGCCACTACACGCAGTGCAATTGATGCAGCAGTCCCTGACGTATTGGTAGTCGATGTGCGTTTACAAGGAGAATCAGGTCTCGACATTGCTCGTATGGTGAGGTCGGACTATGCGAATGTAAGAATCATTGTGCTCACTTCTTTTAAGTCTGACGAAGCCTTAGTAGAAGCTTCTGAAATTGGAGCAAGTGCATTTCTTATTAAGACAGGAAGTGCAGACGAATTAATCCGAGTGATTCGCGATATCGCTGGTGGTAAAAAACTGATCGACGCTGCTGAGGTGCAAGCCGCAATTGATTCATTAGAGAAAAAAGGCCTCAGCATTGTGCGCGGTCTCGATTCGAATGATCGTCAAATTGCCCGGCTCATTTCACTCGGATATTCCGACAAGCAAATTGCCGAAACCGTGTTTCTTGGTCTACAAACCGTGCGTAACAGGGTCTCGCGGTTACTCACACGGTTTGAAAAAGAGAACCGCACACAGCTAGCTCTGTTTTTTGCCGAATATCACAACGACATCACAGACAAATCTGAAGTAGCGGTTACTTCAAAGGGTTTGACGGAGAAGCAGTCACCCCTATAGATTGTTCATAGTTTCACAAGGCCGTGAAGCCCTTCCCCCAAAGGCAATCGTTGAAGTTTCTCCCTAAGCCCAAGGCGCCCGTATCGATGGATGCAGGAATCTCGCAAGGCACGGAAATTGTGGGAAGCGTTGTTGTCTTTTTGGGTATTGGTTTCGGAATAGATAAGTGGCTGGGCACGACTCCGGTGTTTATGATCTGCCTCGTTTTATTCGCCGTGGTGGCCCAATTCGTGAAGATGTACTACGTCTACAACAGTGCCATGCGTCACCTCGAGGAAAAACGGGCGAAAGATGGCCGGGGTGTGCAATCGTGAATGACCCCATTTCGCCGCTGGCAAGGGCCGCCGCAGGGCAGGCTCCCGAGGTCTCGGTGTCGCGTGACATCATCCGCCGAGGGCTCATTATTGCCCCTCTCATCATGATCGTTTCGGGTGCAATCGGGGGTCTCAATGGCGCCTGGTCCGCCGCCTTCGGAATCGCGCTAGTCCTTATAAACTTTGGGTTTGCGGCCCTTCTCATCGCCTGGTCGGCCCCTATTTCGCTCAACCTCATGATGGGCGTCATTCTCTTTGGATACATACTGCGGCTCGGTCTCATCACCGTGGCTGTTTTGCTCGTTCGTGACGTTTCTTGGATATCCCTGCCGGCGCTCGGAATCACAATTATTGTCACTCACCTTGGATTGTTGTTCTGGGAGATGCGGTACATCGCGGCTTCCCTAGCATTTCCAGGATTGCGCCCCAATGCGTAAGAATGTCTTCTGTCCAGCGCCGCTGAGAAACACTAAGGACCACAAGTGATCGCTCTCGAGTTCCCCGAAATCAACTCAATTCTTGTCTGGAAAGATATCTTTCCCGGCTTCAACAAGATTGCCCTGATTGCTGTCCTTGCGACCGTCATCAGCTCTGCCATTTTCTTGCTTGCAATTCGTCAGAGTCATAAAGAAGCACCGAAGGGTGTTCGCAACTTGGCTGAAGTAATTGTTGAATTCATTGAAGACAGCGTTGTCATGCAAACCATGGGCAAAGACGGCCTTGCATGGACACCATTCCTTCTCACTCTTTTCATGTTTATCTATTTGTGCAACGTGCCCGGAATTATTCCGTTCTTGCAGATGCCTGCAACTGCACGTATGGCAGTTCCGTTGTTCTTGTCGCTTCTGATCTGGGTTGTGTTCAACGCAACAGGAATTAAGCACCAAGGTGTCATCGGTTATTTCAAGAGTGTGTTGTTCCCACCGGGAGTGCCCAAGGCTCTCTACATCTTGGTAACACCAATTGAATTGATCTCAACACTTCTTGTTCGTCCTTTCTCGCTTGCAGTTCGTTTGTTTGCAAACATGCTTGCTGGCCACATTTTGCTGGTGACCTTTGCGTTGCTTTCCGAAGCACTCTTTCAAGCGAAAGACAAAATTCTCATTCCCGTCGGCATCTTGCCGTTCTTCATGCTCGTGTTCCTCACTTCGTTCGAAGTACTCGTTGCGTTCCTGCAGGCATATATTTTTGCCATGCTTGCCGCCGTGTACATCGGTAGCGCAGCACATCCGGAGCACTAGGGCCACAACAAGGTCTCCCAACCAACTACTCACATAGGAGAAAACAATGGAAGCAATTACACAGCTCGTTGCAGCTGCAGAACCAATCGTCAAGGATGCAAACTCCACTGGCGCTGGTCTTACAGCTCTTGGTGCAGGTCTTGCGTATGGCTTTGCAGCCATCGGACCAGCACTCGGAATTGGCAACATCGTCGGCAAGTCCGTCGAGGCCATGGCTCGTCAGCCAGAGGCTGCTGGCATGGTACGTACCACCATGTTCTTGGGCATCGCATTTACCGAAGCGCTTGCGCTTATCGGTTTCGTGGTGTTCATTCTTCTCAAGTTCGCCTAAAGCGAACTTGAGTCCACGTTCACAATCGACCTCTGCGCGAGCAGAGTCCAGGAGCTGAGATGCCGACTGCGATAGTCACCCAATCGAGCGGACGCATAGTCCAGGTTCGGCTGGTGTCTTCTGACACCACCGAAACCACCATGCCTGTGGAGGCCGAAACCCTTGCTGCGAGCAGCACGGGTGAAGCTGAAGCGACCTCTGAAACGACCACTGAAACTGCAGTGGCCAAGACAGCACCAAACCCCATTGCGGCTACGCCCAATGAACTTGCGTGGGCAGCCGGATCATTCGTGGTCTTGTTTGTCATCTTGCGGTACTTCTTGTTTCCAAAACTCAAGAAGGGGATGGACGCGCGTTACGCCGACATTCGTAGTGACATCGATGGTGCAGGCCAAGTAAAGGCTGATGCACAAAATGATGTCGCCGCGTACGACAAGCAAATTGCCGCCGTACGTGTTGAAGCTGCTGGACGTATCGATGCTGCTCGTCAAACAGTAGACACCGAACGAAATACTCAACTTGCTCAAGTCAACGCACGCATTGCGGCTGCTCGTACTGAAGCAGAAGCACAAACAGCAGCAGCTCGTAGTGCAGCACAAGGTCAAATTGCTACTGCAGTTGCACAAGTTGCTACTAAGGCAGC
>WLEX01000117.1 GCA_009704065.1 Actinomycetota bacterium | reverse complement strand
GGTCTTCGCCATCGGGGTAGAGCGTCGGAAAAATACGAGCTGCTGCCTTGTAGGTCTCATCGGGGAATGGTGCGTCGTATGCAGCAATTACTTCGGGAGATAATTTCGTTTGCGCACCGCCCGTGTGCAATTTTCCTACATTGAAAACGGGAACTTCTTGTGAGTACTTCTGCCACGCGCGAAATGCTTCAGTTGGTTCGCGACCATATGTGGGCAATCCTGTGTTGGCAATACAGACCCGATCAAATCGGTCGACGTTTGCTGTGACCACACGCAATCCAATAAGGCCACCCCAGTCTTGACCTACAAATGTGAGTCCACGAAAATCGTTTTTGTTCAGCCACTCATTCATCCATGCAACATGGCGTTCATATGAGTAATCAGTTGTTTGCAATGGCTTGTCGCTTTGGCCAAATCCGATGAGGTCGGGGGCAATCACGCGGTGCCCAGCCGCAATATGCACAGCCATCATCTTGCGGTAAAGAAATGACCAGCTTGGTTCGCCATGCATCAACAACACAGTTGTGCGTGCATCTTTTGGCCCACCGTCGTAGTGAGCAATGCGCAATGTGTCGGTTGTTCCGTCTCCGGCAGATATATCGGTGTACACCGGCGCGTATGGCCAATCGGGTAGCGAAGCGAAACGTTCATCGGGCGTGCGTGCGAATTTCATGGGAACCTACCTTGTTGGTACGAACGCTATTGGGTCTTGACCTACTGTGTACATAACGCGTTCTATTCACGCATTCTTTGAGGGGACAACCATGTCTGATCCATTTGCTTCACCACCACCACCACCGGTTCCTTCGTCTGGAAAGACCAGTTCCTTTGGAGCAGGTGTCGTGCCGTGCAGTAACGGCACCAGGTTCGGGGCAACATTGCTCGATGGACTTCTCTTTGTCGTCACCTGTGGCATTGGTTGGTTTATCTGGGACATCGTGTTGTGGTCGCAATCAACGTCGCCAGCAAAGAAGATGTTGAAGTTACGTATTGTCGATTCCACAACAGGTGCGCCCGCAACGATGCAACAAATGTTGATGCGTCAAGTGTTGGGAAAGTACATCTTGAGTTCAGTTACGAGTGGCCTCACCACTCTTATTGGTGCCATCTTGATCTTGGTACAACCAGGTCGCCAGGGCATCTGGGACTACATCGCAAAAACCACCGTGGTTCGTGAAGGCTAAGACTCCTCTTCTTACGATGGCGGGGGTCATGCTCGCCAGCCCGTTCACGCGGTGGGTTGCTGACCAGCTCAACCACCAGCCGAGCCTCTGCCCGCTACTGCGGCTCACGGGAATGCCGTGCCCAAGCTGTGGGGGGACACGGGCCAGTTTGTATCTGCTGTCGGGCGACCCAATAGCGGCCTTGCGAGCCAACGCCGGTCTCACCGTGTTTGTCATGGCCTTCGCTGTGTTCATAGCGGTCACAGGGGTGCAGCCATTCCCCATATTGGGGGTTGCGAACCCGCACGAGCGGGTGGCAGACTGAAGTTAATGACAACTTTGCATGCACTCGTAGTAGTTCTGTAGCGCGTCGGCAAATTGCCGAACGCGCTAAAAACCACCCAGTCGGGTGGTTTTTTCATTTATCAGCACAAGTGCACGAAAATCACAACCCAGGAGACACGCGATGTCGAAAAAAGAGATTCTTACCGGAGCAGAAGCACTGATCCGCGCTCTCGAGATGGAGAACGTGGACACCATGTTCGGCCTACCTGGTGGTTGCATTCTTCCCGTATACGACCCGTTGTTGAGGTCGAGCATCAGACACGTCCTTGTTCGCCACGAACAAGGTGCGGGTCACATGGCGCAGGGTTATGCCCATGTCACAGGACGCCCCGGTGTCGCCATTGTTACCAGTGGCCCAGCAGCCACCAATATGGTCACGCCATTGTGTGACGCATTCATGGACTCCATTCCTATGGTCTGCATTACTGGTCAAGTTTCTACATTTGCAATTGGTACCGACGCCTTCCAAGAATGCGACACCGTCGGCATCACACGCAGTGTTACAAAACACAACGAACTGGTGATGCGTGCCGAAGATATTCCGATGGCCGTGCGTCAGGCGTTCCACATTGCAACAACAGGTCGTCCAGGACCTGTCTTGCTCGATCTGCCCAAAGACGTCGTGACGAACACGATGGAGTGGTACTGGCCGACCGATGAAGAAGTTCTTGCGTCACTTCCTGGTTATCACCCCACAACAAAGGGTCATCCAAAGATGATTAAAGAAGCGGCAAAGTTGATTCTTGCAGCTGAAAAGCCATTGTTGTATTTAGGTGGCGGTGTTCTGAAGGCACACGCGGCAGAAATTGTTCGTGAACTTGCAGAGCTCACACAAATTCCTGTTGTTACTACTCTCATGGCACGCGGTGCATTTCCCGACAATCATCCGTTGTGCTTAGGCATGCCAGGTATGCACGGAAACGCAACGGCAATTACAGCAATGCAAAAGAGTGATCTCCTCATCAACCTTGGCGCACGTTTCGACGACCGCGTAACTGGCAAAGTGGGTTCGTTTGCACCCGATGCAAAAGTTATTCACGTAGATATCGACCCAGCGGAACAAGGCAAAGTGCGTAAGCCCGATGTGCCCATTGTTGGTGATTGTCGTTTAGTTACTGAGGAAATTGTCAAAGCCGTTAAAGAATTACTGGCTGAAGGCACACCTCAAACAGACATTGGCGCTTGGCGCAGCAAAGTCAGTGGTTGGCAGGAAAAGTTTCCTCTTCAATACGAACAATCAGAACCTGGTGCTCGTTTGAAGCCACAGTTCTGTTTAGAAAAGCTTCGTGACGCAGCGCCAGAAGGCACAATTGTGGTGAGTGGCGTTGGCCAACATCAAATGTGGACAAGTTTGTTCTGGAAATTCAATGAGCCATACACATGGGTTAACTCTGGTGGATTAGGCACGATGGGATTCTCCGTTCCTGCAGCAATCGGTGCAAAAGCAGCACGTCCTGATCGCACTGTGTGGGCGATTGACGGCGATGGCTGTTTCCAAATGACCGCACAAGAATTAGTGACGGCAACCACTGAAGGTATTCACGTCAAGATTGCAATCTTGAACAATACGTATCTCGGAATGGTTCGCCAGTGGCAAGAAATGTTCTACGGAGAGCGTTACTCGCAAGTCGATCTTGCTGGTTGCCCCGACTTTGTGAAGTGGGCAGAGGCTATGGGTTGTGTTGGCATTCGTGTTGAATCACCTGAAGAAATCGATGCAGCCATCGCGCTTGCTAACAGCATCAACGACAGATCAGTTGTTGTTGAATTTTGTGTCGAAGAATTTGAAAAAGTGTTCCCTATGGTTCCGGCCGGGGCGAGCAACGACGACGTCATGCTGTTTCCAGCTCAAGAGTCACAAAGGGAGTTCCTTCGATGAGAACGATTAATTCAAATAATCCATTCGGAGATTCACACCAACACCACGTGTTGTCTGTTCTCGTACAGAACCGTCCTGGCGTACTTGCTCGTGTGTCGGGTCTCTTTGCCCGTCGTGCGTACAACATCTATTCCTTGGCCGTGGCTCCGACCGACGACCCGTTGTACAGCCGCATCACCGTTGTGGTCGATATTTCTGAAACCCCGCTCGAGCAGATCACGAAGCAACTCTTCAAGCTGATCGATGTGGTCCGCATCACCGAATTAGACCCCCGAAAGTCGGTCGAGCGAGAGCTCATGCTGGCCACGGTCAAGATTGAGGACGAGCAGCGGGGCCAGGTCGTGGAGCTGGCAAACATCTTCGAAGCCAAGGTTTTGGCGGTCGGAATCGACGCAATGACGGTTTCTCTCGATGGAACCCCCGAGAAACTCGACGATTTTGAGGAATTATTGAAGGGTTATGGCATCGTAGAGAGCCAAAGAACAGGGCGAGTAGCCCTGCCGAAATTGGAACGAGAAGCGCGAAAGGGCGCCCTCAAAGGAAAGGCAAGCTGATGGCAGCAAAGATGTATTACGAAAAGGACGTTGACGCGTCCATTATTCGTGGCCGCAAGGTCGCAATTATTGGCTACGGCTCCCAGGGTCACGCTCACGCGCTGAACTTGAAGGAGAGCGGAGTGCAGGTAGTTGTTGGCTTGCGCGAGGGCTCGAAGTCCGCTGCCAAGGCAGAAGCTGCAGGCCTCACGGTCAAGAGCATCGCCGACGCATCAAAGTGGGCCGATGTCATCATGCTCACCATGCCTGACACTGAGCAGAAGGCCACGTACAACGATCACATCAAGCGTTACATGAAGCCAGGCAAGGCTCTTGCCTTCGCTCATGGTTTCAACATTCGTTTCAAGCGCATTCGTCCACCAAAGGGTGTCGACATCATCATGATCGCCCCTAAGGGTCCAGGTCACTTGGTACGTCGTACCTACACCGAAGGCGGCGGCGTTCCTTGCCTCATCGCAGTCGAGCAAGATGCAACAGGCGGCGCAAAGGCACTTGCCTTGTCGTACGCAGAAGCAATCGGTGGCGCACGTTCAGGAATCATCGAAACCACATTCACCGAAGAGACCGAAACCGACTTGTTCGGCGAGCAGGCTGTTTTGTGTGGTGGCGTTGCTGCATTGGTGCAGGCCGGATTCGAAACACTGACCGAGGCTGGCTACCAGCCAGAGATGGCGTACTTCGAATGCTTGCATGAAGTAAAGCTCATCGTTGACCTGATGTATGAAGGCGGCATCGCCAAGCAGCGTTGGTCTGTGTCAGACACCGCTGAATACGGCGACTATGTCTCGGGACCACGCGTGATTGACGAGAGCGTGAAGGTCAATATGAAGGCCGTCCTCACCGACATTCAAAACGGTGCTTTTGCCGAGCGTTTTATCGCTGACCAGGATGCTGGTGCGCCTGAGTTCAAGGCGTTGCGTGCCAAGGG
>WLEX01000116.1 GCA_009704065.1 Actinomycetota bacterium | reverse complement strand
TGCCCACGTGTTGTTGGGCTTGTCGAGATTGCCAAGGCCCATGGCCTTGTCGGTGAGTAATGGATTAGCCATAAACCCCACCATAACTTTTACGCCGACGCTGTGGGCGTCAGCCCTATGTCGATAGCAGCGAAATGTGCTGTGGAAATGGCTTGGTCGATGGGCCCATTTTCGGCATTTTCAGTGATGTTTTTGCCTATATCCGTCACTCTTTTCGAAGTATTCCAATATGTTCAGCGTCGGGCTGTGGGTGTGGAACACCGTGTCGGTATCCTGCTGATATTCGTGTTATTTCACGCGAAACAGATCTAGGGAGTGCAGAGTGGCAAAGGATCGTATCGACCGCGACGAAGAGGACCTCGTCAGGCTCTACCTCACCGACATCGGTCAGTACACACTGCTCACCAAGGACGACGAAGTGCGTCTGGCCAAGGCCATCGAGGCCGGCAAAGAAGCTGCTGCCGAAATGGAAAAGGCCAAAACCCTTACCGCCACTAAGCGCCGCGAATTGCGCAAGGCATTGCGTGAAGGCGAAGTAGCCGAGCGTGCATTCGTTCAGTCAAACCTTCGTCTCGTTGTTTCTATTGCAAAGAAGTACCAAGCATCTGGTCTTCCTCTCCTCGACCTCATTCAAGAAGGCAACCTTGGCCTTATGCACGCAGTCGAAAAATTCGACTGGCGTAAAGGTTTCAAATTCTCTACCTACGCAACATGGTGGATCCGTCAGGCCATCACTCGCGGTATCGCAAACACCGGTCGCACCATCCGTCTTCCGGTCCATGCTGGCGACACACTTGCTCGCTTGCAAAAGGCCCGCTCTCGCCTCGAGCTCAAATTCGGCCGTCCCGCAACTCTTGCTGAATTAGCAAAAGAAGTTGAGATGCCCGAAGACAAAGTCACTGAAGCATTGCGCTTTGCTGCCGAGCCGTTGTCATTGTCCGAGCCATTGCGCGAAGACGGCGACGCCGAATTGGGTGATGTTGTCGAAGACCGTTCTGCAGAGTCTCCCTTCGAAACAGCAGCCACCGCGCTGTTGCCAGAAGAAATCCAGCGTTTGCTTGCACCGCTCGATATTCGTGAACGTGAAATTCTTCGTTTGCGCTTCGGGCTCGATGGTGCTGGCGAAGGTCGCACACTCGAAGAAGTAGGCGAACACTTCAACCTCACTCGTGAGCGCATTCGCCAGATCGAAGCGCGTGCCATGAGCAAGTTGCGTCACCCATCATCCGATACCGGAGCACGCGACCTCTTGTCGGTGTAATTAGTCGGTGGTGTTGCGCACAATGCGCGTCACGCCATCAACCATTGCCACACATCCCATTCCCATCATTGCGGGAATAATTGCGCGTACTAACCACGCTGGTTCTACGCCCGGTACATACGCTGCGCGAACAACACTGGCCAGCAACCATGCGCACACTGCCATTGTTGCGCCGGCACCTGCATGAAGCGACACTGCGATGTGTTGTGGCCGTGACACATTGCGCGATAGCAACGCTGCAATAACTGCAATAACGAATGCGCCTGCCGAAAACATCAATAGCAATGGGGTAATTCGAGCACCAGTTGGCAATCCCATCCATTGCACCACACCAATAACGGTTGCAATGAACGCAATGGCTGCTGTTGCGAAGACAAAGAGTTGACGCTTCGCTAGAGAAAGAAAAACTCCAAGCAATACGACAAGAAGTCCTACCAACCACCACAACACGGTTGCTTGACTACGTAAAAACAAAGTTCCGGACACAAGAGTTTTTGTGTTGTCGACTACCAATGGCACTTGCCAATCGAGAACGGTTCCCTTTGCATCAATGACCGCAGGTGGCTTCGGGCTCATCCAATGCACTCGATGATCGTGCCATAACACCATGCCATCTGTTGCAAGTGTTCGCCATTGAGGGGTCTTGCTCTCTACATAGTTCGACATGTCAACGTTTCCATATCTATCGCTATTGAGAAGCGACGTAGGCGACGCATCATTTATCAGCACTTCACCCGTTGTTCTGATGTGTAGATATGGTTCGTCCTGATAACCAGGAATCTGTACATCGTGCCCCTGCGATCGAACTCGTACAAATGTGTCGGAGCCCACAATGTCGATCTGTACTCCCGCGGGCAATGCTGGAGCTATGCCAGTGATGACCGATTCAGTGTCGCGTGGCTGCACCGCATCGCCAGAACCCGCATGCATGGGGGCAAGCGGCAAGACCGATAGGAATCCAAGCAATAGGCGCACGTCTCAACGGTACCGTTCGCTGCATGGAGAGTACCTAATCTGTACTCATGGCTTCCAGCAGTACTGCACCACTTCTTCTTATTAGCGACAATGTGTGGGCACGCCAAGGTGAGCGCATTACAGCAATTGCGCCTGGTGTTCGCCCACTTATCTATTCCGGCGAGGAACCGTTCCCAAACGATGTCCTAGCCGAAGTAGACATTGCATTTTTTTCGAGCGATGTATGGCCTGAGCGCTCCCGTGGCATGGTGTTGTCGATTATGAACTGCTCTTCCATGAAATGGATGCACACATTTTCCGCTGGAGTCGATAGCCCCTTCTTTATCCAAGTAATGGAACGCGGAGTCACACTCACCAATTCAACGGGTGCTACTGCATCTCCCATTGCACAAACCGCAATTTTGTACATGCTCGCTCTCAGTCGCAATGTGCGTGCTTGGTTTCAACATCAAGACAAACACGAATGGCAGCGCCATGAATTTGTCGAGCTCGATGGTGCGCGACTTGCGGTGATCGGCATGGGTCCGATTGGTGAAGAAGTTGCCCGTCTCGGTGTTGCGCTCAACATGCAAGTCGAGGCAATCCGACGCACCCCCACCGGCAATGAGCCCTGCCCCACGTATGCCTTTAGTGAACTATCTGCGGTCCTTGGTCGTGCCGATTGGGTGGTAGTGGCACTGCCGCTCACCCCCGACACAGCGTCGTTGTTTAACGCAACCACTTTTGCATCCATGAAGCCCGGCGTACATTTCGTCAATGTGGGTCGTGGAGAATTGGTCGATGAGAGCGCACTCATTGCGGCGTTGCAGTCACATCATGTGGCCGGTGCTGCCCTCGATGTATTTGCCACCGAACCTCTTCCTACCGAATCACCACTATGGGATATGCCCAATGTGATTATTACTCCACATAGTTCAGGCGGTTCGGCACAATCAGGTCTTCGAAGCGAAGATATCTTCGTGGAAAACTTTGCAAAGTACATGCAGGGCGAGCCCATGCGGAACAAAGTGAACAAGTAGTTCCGCACAGCACGTTGGCGTGCACACATTGACCTCTAACCAGGAGGTCACATGTCAACACTTTTCATGTCATCAAAGGGTGGTAACTGCACCACCGTCACCGCAACAGCATTTGCTCTCATCGCCGCACAACGCGGCCAACACACTGTTCTTATCGATCTATGTGGCGATATCCCATCAGTAGTAGGCATGACAGAACCAGCAAGCCCCGGTGTCAACGACTGGCTTGCCGAATCTTCCACTGCCGATGCACAAGCGCTCGTTACATCGGGCACTCCCTTTGCCGAGGGGCTCGTGGTGGTGCATCGTGGTGCACGATTTGTCGATGGTGAACCACGATGGGACAAGTTTGTCGAAGCAATCTCATCTCTTCCCATGAACATTGTGATCGATGCAGGTATCGGGCATGTTCCCGATGCACTCCGCCATGCGGTCGATGCAGTCACCATGGTTGTTAAGCCTTGTTATCTCTCTCTGCGAAGAGCAGCGCGTCTTCCCCACCCCACGAATGTGTTTGTCATTGATGAACCGGGTCGCGCACTCACTGTGAAAGATGTTGGTCATGTCATTGGTTCGCCAGTGGCTGCCACTATTCCTTACGACCCTGCAATCGGACGAGCAGTTGATGCAGGTTTGCTGCCCTCTCGCGTTACAACACTCTTTGGCCCGTACTTCTCATTACCAGCAGAATGAAACACGGCATTGGGCCGCTTCAGATTCATCTCGATAACCCCGACGTCAACGAAGTGATGGTGGTGGATGGCAAAGAGATATTCATCGAAGATGCAATAGGTATCAGACATTGTGGTCAACTCACCACTGATGAGGTGACCATCACTCTTGAACGAATCGCACGAGCTTCAGGGCGTCGACTCGATTTATTGTCACCCATTCTCGATGCCCGATTAACCGACGGATCTCGTGCCTGCGCAGTCATACCCCCCGTGGCTGCTGCAGGCGCAATTATTTCTATTCGCAAATTTCCTCGACGCATTCTTCCGCTAGCTGCATTCGGCCCCGAAGAGTGCGCACAGATAATCGACGAGCTCGTCAGCAGCCATACCAATGTGGTTGTGTCGGGGGCTACATCATCGGGTAAAACATCGTTGCTGTCATCAGTAAGTCAACGGTTCAAACATGGCGAACGAATTGTGTGTGTCGAAGATACGTCTGAGCTTCGTTTTGCTCATCCCCATGTTGTGCGATTACAAACACGCCCTTCAAATGCAGAAGGTCTTGGTGAAATAACACTCCAGTCACTCGTACGTACGTCTTTACGATTGCGCCCCGACCGGCTTCTGGTAGGAGAAGTGAGGGGTGCTGAGGTAGTCGATATGTTGTTGGCTCTTTCTTCAGGCCATCGCGGATGTTGGTCAACGGTGCATGCCACTAGCGCTACAGACACTGTCGAACGACTCGCCGCCATGGTGTTACGTGATTCTCCACAGTGGTCTCACGATCAGGCGCTACGCACCATTCACAGGGCAATCGGAGCGATCATTTATGTTCAGCGAGTGTCTTCACGACGGCGCGTGGTGTCAGAAATAGTCTTAGTTTCCGATGCGGGAATAGTGACACAGCTCTACAACGGAGCCTTATGAGCACCTTTGTGTTGTGGTTGGTATTGATGAGTCTTTTTACGTGGTGTG
>WLEX01000115.1 GCA_009704065.1 Actinomycetota bacterium | reverse complement strand
GGCTCCTGCAGAACACCGACCTGCCATCAGCAGAGCATGTGTGTATCGGCACGATTGATTCTTGGCTTGTATGGAAACTCACTGCAGGTGCTGCCTTTGTTACCGACCCGAGCAACGCAAGCCGCACCATGTTGTTCGACATCAACGCCATGGCATGGAGCGAAGAGATGTGCGACTTACTCGGTGTACCCATGTCGATGTTGCCCGACGTTCGACCCTCTAGCCATCGTTACGGCGTCACTACGTCAGTTGCCGGAGTGCCGAACGGAATTCCCATTTCGGGCATTGCCGGCGATCAGCAAGCTGCTTTGTTTGGACAGGCCTGCACAACTGTTGGCATGGCGAAAAATACTTACGGCACAGGAAGTTTTGTCCTTCTCAATGTGGGAACAACATGTCCTCCCCCGTCAGATGGCATGCTCACCACAGTTGCTTGGGACCTCGACGACGGTAAACCCGTGTATGCACTAGAAGGCGCCATCTTTGTTACCGGTGCAGCAGTGCAGTGGTTACGCGATGGTCGCGGAATCATTAATGACTCTTCAGAGATTGGCGCATTAGCTGAATCTGTTCCTGATTCAGGCGGCGTGTGCGTTGTTCCCGCTTTTACAGGACTTGGCTGTCCGTGGTGGGACCCATATGCGCGCGGCACCATTATGGGAATCACTCGCGGAACTACACGGGCACATATTGCTCGCGCAGTAGTAGATGCAATGGTGTTTCAAACCCGCGATGCCATCGACGCCATGACCGCTGCAGGCGGTGTCACACTGGCAGAACTTCGTGTCGATGGTGGAGCATCAGTGATGAATGCAATGTTGCAACGACAAGCAAATGAATTGGGTGTCCCCGTCTTGCGTCCTACCGATCATGAAACAACAGCACTGGGTGCCGCCTATTTAGCGGGACTTGCCGAAGGCGTGTGGGCAAACACCAACGAGATCTCATCTATGTGGGTACTTGATCAACGCTTTGAACCACAAGCACGTGATCAGTCACATGCAGCTTGGTTGCGCGCCGTGGAGCGCTCGGGTAATTGGGCTACGCCCGACCAGCAATAAGCGCACTGCCAATAGCTCCTGCGCGTTCGCCAAGATCAGCGACAGCAAGACGCGGATGCGCTCTCCATTCGGCCGAATACAGAGCAGCGACAAAACTTGTCTGCACTTCATCCATCACCGTTGCAAAAGATTGCACCACTCCGCCACCGATAACGATTACTTCGGGATCACAAATGTTGGTCAAACTGGCAAGACCTACCGCGACCCAATCAGCAAATTCATGAACGACAGATAACGCATGTGCATCACCAGTTGCTGCAGCAGCAAAAACTTCTTCCCCACTCATTCCGCCACTGAGCGTGCGCAGTGCGGAACCTGAGGCATACCGTTCCCAACATCCACGACGCCCACATACACAATCGATGCCGTCGCGTTGCACCACCATGTGTCCGATTTCTCCGGCAAAACCATTTGCACCACGATGCAATTCGCCGCCCATCACAATGCCACCACCAATGCCGGTGCCCAAGGTAACCATGACTGCATTACGAGCACCACGTGCAGCACCTACTTGCCATTCGGCGTATGCAGCCATCGTGGCATCGTTTTCCACATGAACCGAGATACCAAATTGTTCGCGTAGTGCCGGACCAACAGGCACGTTGTAAGCACCAGGCATATTGGGCGAGGCTTTAACGATTCCGTCAGCAGTAATGAGACCCGGCACACCAATACCAAGAGTGGATGATGCTCCCAACTCTTCAAACATTGAGCCAAGGAGTGAAATAAGTTCCGCAACTGGCGGAGTGGGGTATCTCACCTCTTCAAGAATGACACCGTTTTGGTCGACGCGAACGCCGTGACATTTCGTGCCACCAACATCGATTCCGATGTGACTCACGATTCGGCGCGAGCCTTAAGTTCTTTCACGGCCTCAATCAAAATACGAGCCTCCGCACGGCGCTTGACAAATCCGGGCAACGGAACAACAAGTTCAAGCTCAAGTTCGTAAAACACTTGTGTGCCACCATCGACTTCAACAAATGAATATGCCCCGTTAAGGCCACGCATGATGTCTCCCTGCACCAAATGCCACGACAAACGGGCTGGCTGCTCGGAGTAGTCGTACTCGAGTGTGTAGTGAGTGCTTCGACCAAGGGCTGAGGCGCGATATTCAACGTGAGACGCGCGACCTTCGCTGTCACGCGATACAACAACTGCTTCTTTCACGTCCTTTGCCCAATCGGGATACTTCTCGAAGTCGAGCACGACATTCCAGCACGTGTCGAGAGGAGCATTGATCAGTGATGTTTGGGCGGCGCGATCAGTCATGTTCTAATCCTTGTCGTTCGGAGACTCTGTTTGTGGCATCTCGGACGAACCTTCAACACGGCGGGGGTCGAAAACACCATGCTCAGCAGCCCAGAGGCCATTAAATCCCAATCCCATCATGGGGACAAGGATTCCGAAGGCCAAAGTACTGCCAGGTCGACCATCGGTAGACGACCGACTCAACGCCGTTGCTACTGCCACTACAACTTGTACCGCAAGAGTCGAGTTCATCACCACAGCCAGACGAGATGGCGCTGCTCCATCGACGAGAAAGTACATAGCCGCAACAGAAATATTGTCTTCGCGACTGCGCTGTACCGCCGACCAGTAGCCCCATAAGAAAACTGTGATGCCGACTGCAAAACACGCAAGGCTCACCACCACTGCAATGGTCTTCCATGGCTGACTAAATGCAACAGCAGACACGATGGAAGAAGTCACAAAGATCAGCGTGAGCAAAATGTTGATTCGGACAATTATTTTCCCAGCCATATGACCTATCTTTGCCCCGTCTGAAGCACTTCACCTAAACGAGTTGCTAATACGTCGTAATCAAATTCTGACACTGCACGTTCACGCGATGCGATGGCCATAGAACGCCGAAGTTCATCGTCGTCCAAGATGTTTGCAATCCGCGCTGCAAGACCAGCGACATCGGTGGGATTCTCCACCACATAACCGGTTACTCCATCGAGAACCGCTTCAGCGGCTCCCCCACTTTGGCCAGCAACTTGAGGAACACCACAGGCCGCAGCTTCTACAAAGACAATGCCAAAGCCTTCTTGCTCAAGCCCACCCCATCTGTTTCGACACATCATAGAAAATACGTCGGCACATCCGTACAGAGCAGGTAAATCATCGTGCGGCACACGACCAAGAAACGTGACCGGAGCTTTGGTCTCGTGTGCGATCTTTTTCAAACGATCTTCGTCACGTCCGGTGCTGGCAATTACTAATTGCAAACGTGGCCGATGCGGTGCAAGTTGAGCAATGGCCCGAATCAAAGTATCGAACCCTTTACGCGGAACAAGTCGACTGATTCCCAACACAATTTCTGCATCTTCATTCAGACCAAACTTTGCACGCGCATCGATGCGTTGCTGAGAACTTAACGGCACAAACCGGGACGTATCGACTCCGGGGGGAACAATGGTGGTGGGTACGTCACGACCCGCTGCATGACGTCCTTCGCTCGCCGGGTAACCGCCAGCTGCAATGACGTGTTGCGCTTGACGCAAAACACGACCAAGTACTTGTTTTGAACCAGGTAGTCGACCAGGCACTGTGACTTCAGCGCCATGCAACACCACCATGTAAGGCAAGGAAAGCGACGGGCCCACTAAACCAAGAGGCAATGCTGGGTCGAGCACGATGAAATCGGCGCCAAAGTCTTTTGCCATGTCGTTAATGCGTTTCACCATAAAAGGGTGCGGCAGCAACACAGGTTCACGGGTACGTTCAATGCGATACGGCTGCGACGCATCGAATTCTTCTGCGCCTGCATGGGGAGTTGTAAGAACAGCGAATGAATCTGACGGCAAACGACGCCACCATTCCCACAACAGAGACTGGATGCCACCAATCTTTGGCGGAAAATCATTGGTGACTAATAAATGCTTCATATGTTGTCTCGCAATGCTGGCAGATGAGCAAGCTCGAACTGCACCATCTCGCTGTTATCGCCGGTATCTAGCAATGCAGTGAGCCCCAGTCGAGCGGCAGCCCACACGGCATGAGCACGTAGTTCAGGATGTTCGCTATGAAGATAAGTGGAAATGCACTGCGACACTCGAGCGTCACCGGTCGAACCTATGTTTCCCAAAACGATGAGCAGGTTGCGTCGAACCCATCGCATATCGCGCTGGTGTACATACCACCGCTCGCTTTCTGCATTGAGTTCCTCGTCGCTCAGCGATAGCCACCGCAATACGTCGACCGACTTTTGCAGAGTACTTCCTGTTTCATAACTTGGCCCGCGTCGAGTGGGAGGACATACCGTCTGGCAATCGTCACATCCATAGATGCGATCTCCTAACGCTTCGCGATATTGCCAGTCGAATATTCCTGGTTTCTGCAAGAGCCACGCCAAACATTTATTGGCATCGATGACACCGTGCTCCACGATCGCATTTGTTGGACATGCGGGGACACAGCGATTACACGTGCCACACCCATCGGCAATGGGAGTGCCAAGCGGTAATTGCGCAGTAGTAACTACACAACCGATAACAAAGAAACTGCCGTGCCCTGGCAACAAAATGTTTGCGTTATGCCCGTACCAGCCGACACCAGCCAAATATGCCGTCTCACGATCGACCATTGCGTTGTCATCTGCGTACACATTGGCTTTGTGCCCATCAGTGCGTAGTCGCGCTGCAACATCGGTGAGCGATGCGCGTAGTTCGCCATAATGGTCGGCCCATGCGTATCGCGCTATGCGCGCAAGAGGTGCATCGCTCGCTATCTCATACTCGTCGTTTATCGCGTACGAGCGAACACCAACAATGACCGATCGTGCACCTTCCACGTGAACACCAGGATTGGTGGATCGCTCTGGTTTGAGAAATGTGAACTTCATC
>WLEX01000114.1 GCA_009704065.1 Actinomycetota bacterium | reverse complement strand
CAAACGTGGAAGGCGCACGCACAAGCCCTGCCAAAAATCCGGCTTCAGCAAGCGTGAGATCTGCCACCTTCTTTTGGTAATACACATCGGCTGCAGCCTGAATGCCATACGCATTGTTGCCAAAAAATACGGTGTTCAAATACCGCTCAACAATCTGAGCCTTTGGCACAACTTTTTCCAGCATTACTGCATAACGAGCCTGCAGAATTTTGTATCGCCCATCTCGTGGCAGGCCGGCAAGATATTCGTTTTTCACCACCTGCTGCGTAATTGTGGACGCACCTTGACGTCCGCCTGAATACTGGAAATTAGCAAGCGTGGCACGCACCAACGCACGAAGGTTCACGCCTTTGTGTTTTTGGAAGCCTTCATCTTCTACTGCCAGCAATGCAGCCACCACATGATCGGGCACTTGGTCGATAGTAAGAGGTTGACTGTTTTCTAATTCAAAAACACCAATTTGGGTATTGGCAATGCCCATAATGCGACTACGTGTTGCTAACCCACCAAAGGTGGGCAGCACAATCGGAGTTTCTTTGTGTGAATGCAACATGTCCCAGGCATATGGAGCAGCCCCGACCACAACGCCCGTCAGCAACAATGCAGAAGCCACGAGGGCAACGCCGAGGCGCATGAACCAATTTGCGGGGTTTTTCACAACACATCCACCGTACTTGCCATCAAACAGAGCAGGAGGTCACTAGGTATTGGTACGGTAATCAGATGTCACAATTTCCCCATCGCGGTTTTCGGTTCGGTGTCCAAGTTTCTAAAGAAGCAACAGCAAAAGAATGGGCCGAACTCGCCCGTCGCTCCGAAGCCGCCGGGTACGACGTTCTCACTATGCCCGATCATTTCACCGATCAATTAGCGCCAGTCCCCGCGCTCATGGCTGCCGCCAACGCCACCACTACCTTGCGTGTTGGCGCATTGGTGTTCGACAACGACTACAAGCACCCCGTGATCTTGGCCAAAGAACTTGCCACCATGGACCTGTTGTCTGATGGCCGCGTAGAAATCGGACTCGGTGCTGGCTGGATGATCAGCGATTACGAAGAAGCAGGAATGCCCTACGACTCACCAAAGGTGCGTATCGATCGCTTTATCGAAGGTGTCTCAGTTATTCGTGGCGCTATGGCCGAAGGTCCCTTTTCTTTCACTGGTGACCACTACACCATCACCAACTACAACGGTCTTCCGAAACCCGTACAAAAGCGTCCACCTCTACTTATCGGTGGCGGTGGAAAGCGCGTGTTGTCATACGCCGCACGGGAAGCCGACATTATTGGTATCAACGGCACAATGACCGCAGGTGTTGTGGGCCCCGAAGCACTCGCCACCATGACTGCTGAATCGGTTGATGAGAAGGTCGCCATCGTGGCCGCCGCTGGTGCACATCGCATTGCCGATATCGAAATGAATATTCGAACCTTCTTTGTGAAAGTCACCGATGACCGCGCAAAGACAGTGGAAGGAATTTCTTCCATGTTCGGCGTATCGAAAGAAATGATCGATGCATCTCCGTTTGCACTCATTGGTTCAGTCGAAGAATGCATTCAACAACTTCTCGAGCGTCGTGAGCGCTGGGGCTTTAGCTACACAATCGTTGGTGGCGAAAACATCGACGAGTGCGCACCCATCGTTGCTGCCCTTAGCGGTAAGTAGCTAAAACAGTCCCACTATTCGCCCATCGGGCGCAATATCGATATGCAAGGCCGCAGGGTTCGCACCCAAGCCAGGCATTGTGCGCATGTTGCCCACAATGGGATAAATGAAGCCGGCACCAATAGATGCCCGCACTTCTCGGACCATCAATGTGTGGCCAGTGGGTGCACCTTTAAGTGTCGGATCACCACTGATACTGAGATGAGTCTTTGCGATACACACCGGCAGATGACTAAACCCGTTTGCGTTGTATCGATCGAGTTGATCGTTAGCGAGGTCTGAGTATTCCACTGCAGCTGCACCATAAATAGTGGTCGCAACTGCTGCAATTTTTTCCTTCAATGAGGCTGAATCTTCGTACAAGAAATGAAAATTGTTTTCCTCTTCACAGGCTGCAACTACTGCATGAGCAAGTTCAACTGCTCCTGCACCTCCATCGGAGAAATGCGTGCATACCGCAACGCGAGCACCCATTGCTTCGGCAATCTCGCGGATAGCAGCATGCTCACTCGCATGATCAGTAGGAAATGCATTGATAGCCACTACAGGTGACACGCCATGAGCCAACACGTTTTCTATTTGCTTTGCCAGGTTGGCCCCACCTTCTCGCACATCTGCAGGATTTTCTTCCAACATTTCCGGAGGTAATGGCTTTCCTGCCACCACTTTGTACTTCCCTGAATGTGCTTTCAAAGCCCGCACTGTTGCCACTAGCACTGCAGCATCGGGCTTCATGCCAGATACTCGACATTTGATATTGAAGAATCGTTCTGCACCCATGTCAGCTCCAAAGCCAGCCTCAGTAATGAGGTAATCACACATGTGAATTCCCAACTTGTCGGCAATCACCGACGAGTTACCCGTAGCAATATTTCCAAAGGGCCCCGTATGAATGAGTGCGGGCGTGTTCTCGAGTGTTTGCATGAGGTTTGGCTTAATGGCATCTCGCAGAATCACTGCCATTGCACCTGCGCATCCAATTTGCTCAGCCGTCACTGCAACGTTGTTGTCGGTATACCCCACCACAATGCGACCAAGACGAGCACGAAGGTCGTCCATAGAAGTTGCAAGTGCGAGCAAGGCCATTACTTCTGATGCAGCAGTGATATCGAATCCCGACTCACGCGGCACACCATCTTCTTTTCCACCTTGGCCAATGGTGACATTGCGCAATGCACGATCGTTCACATCGAGTACTCGCCGCCACGTGATCTTGTCGAGAGCAAGACCCAAATCATTTCCCTGATGTAAATGATTGTCGACCATCGCCGACAACAAATTGTGTGCTGCAGTCACTGCATGAAAATCACCCGTGAGGTGAAGATTCAAAATCTCCATAGGAATCACTTGGCTATAGCCACCACCAGCTGCCCCGCCTTTGATACCAAACGTTGGGCCCATCGACGGTTGACGCAGAGCCAACAGCCCTACCTTGCCAATGTGTTTCATTGCCTGAGCAAGACCTACCGATGTAGTGGTCTTTCCTTCGCCGAGCGGAGTGGGAGTAATGGCCGTGACCACCACATATTTGCCAGGCGTGCGACCCTCCACATGACCTAATGCATCAAGTTCAATTTTGGCGACATGACGACCGTACGGCTCGATGAATTCATCGCCGATTCCCAGCTGCTCTGCAATCTGGGATAACGGAGCAATTGTTGCCGCCTGAGCAATCTCTAGATCTGTAGGAAATGACACAGGAGAAGTCTCACCGAACAAGACACTTCCCACCAAAGCGAAGGCATGGCCCGTGTCGTAGCCTTGAGGCACCAACGAAGGGACACCATGGGATTAGTGCGAACACTGCGATCTGTAGCCAGTTTTGCCGTGCCCACCGTGTCGCGCCATAAGCGCCAGATTGAACGGGCAGCAAATATTTCCGACTTGCGGGCCATTGCGAAGCGTCGTCTCCCCCATGGCATTTTCGACTACATCGATGGCGGCGCCGAAGACGAAATCACCATGCGCCGAAACAGTGCAGCTTTTCAGCAATACGAGTTTATGCCACGCGTCTTGCGCAATGTGAGTGGCATCGATACCAGCACCACATTTCTTGGTCGCACACTTGAGTCACCCATCATTTTCTCACCCACCGGATTTACGCGCATCGCACATTCACAAGGCGAACTCTCTGTAGCGCGTGTTGCTGCAGCACATGGTCTTCCCTATTGCCTCTCTACATTGTCGACCCGTTCAATTGAAGAGGTAGCCGCAGTGAGCACCGGACCTAAATGGTTTCAGGTATATGTATGGCGCGACCGTGCCTTAGTAAAAGACATGTTGGCCCGCGCACAAGCAAATGGATACGAAGCAATCATGCTCACGGTCGACACCGCAGTTCTTGGTCGTCGCGAACGCGACGTACGACGTGGCTTCACACTTCCACCCAAATTGGGACCAGGCACCATTATTGATGGAATCACTCACCCAGCGTGGACATGGGATTTCATTCGCCATGAACCCATCACTTTTTCTAACATCACCGATCCAAACGGCGGCCCCACCAACACTGCAGTGTCGTTGTCGTATTACATCTCCGAACAATTCGATCCCGCGTTGTCGTGGGATGACCTTGCATGGTTTCGTTCCCACTGGAATGGCCCCATCATTTTGAAGGGCGTGCAATCGGTTGCCGATGCAGTCCTTGCACAACAACACGGCATCGACGCCATTGCAATTTCTAATCACGGAGGCAGACAACTCGATTCAGCACCCGCCCCTCTTGATCTGCTTGCCCCCATCACACAGGCCACCAATGGCTCGCTCCCACTTATCTGCGATGGTGGTATCCGTCGCGGTTCCGACATTGTGAAAGCCATCGCGCTCGGTGCATCTGTGTGCACGATGGGCCGCAGTTATTTGTATGGCCTTGGTGCAGGCGGAGAAGCAGGTGTTGAACAAGCACTCACCATGCTCACCACCGATCTTGAACGCACGATGTCGTTATGCGGCACACGCACCCTTGCCGAAATAACACCCGAACTGTTGGCCCACGTGCCTGTTGGACGCCAATAATGGCTACCTACTCATATACAAGCGGTGAACGTCGGCCGGTAGAGGTGTTGGTCTTTCGTATGGATCCACACCTGGTTGACGAATTTCTCCGCGTCGATCACGAGGTATGGACTCTTGGTGAAGCGCACATGGAGGGTCTTGCAGCTATTCCTTTTTTGTCGAAGGAAGTGTGGCTTGACGACTCAAAGCCAGGAGAAGTGACCATTGTTTTTGTGTGGGATACCCAAGAAGCATGGGACCT
>WLEX01000113.1 GCA_009704065.1 Actinomycetota bacterium | reverse complement strand
TGCCGAGGCAATTCGGTCCATCTATAACTACGAAGTCGAGCACGAAACGGCCACCTTCGACCTGGTTCCCCGGTCACTCGAGGATCAGCTGGACTGGCAAAATGCCCGTCAGGGTGCTTTTTGTGTCTACGTAGCAGAGCGAGCAGGTGAAGTGGTGGGCTTTGGAGCCCTTTCCCCTTATAAGGAAAGGGCCGCTTACCGCACCTCGGTGGAAGATTCGGTCTATGTGCGCCGCGATCTTGGTCGGCTCGGGATTGGCCGGGCCATTGTGGGCCATTTGCTCGAAACAGCCAAAGATGGCGGATTTCATGCCGTAATGGCCCGAATTACAACCCTTTCTGAGGGTTCCATTGCTCTTCACACCCAAATGGGCTTTGAATTAGTAGGAATTGAGCGAGAAATCGGCCGAAAATTCAATAAATGGCTCGATGTGGCCCTGATGCAGTGCCTTTTGCACGAAAAAGGCTGATTTCACCCCTGACAGCATGAGACCCCGCCGGAAAACCGACGGGGTCAGACACTGACATGGCTGGCCAGCCGTGTCCATGGTGGGCCGGGAAGGATTTGAACCTTCGAAGGCGTTGCCGGCAGATTTACAGTCTGCTCCCTTTGGCCGCTCGGGCACCGACCCCTATGGAATCGCTAAGGATATCGGGAAGTAGCCTTCTACCTCATGCCATCGTTTGACATTGTTTCCGATATTGACCGCCAAGAGCTCCGCAACGCCGTCGACCAGGCCCAGCGTGAGATGACCCAACGTTTCGACTTCAAGGGGACCGACTCCTCTATCGATCAAAATGACCTCGTCATCACCATCAAAACCATCTCCGAAGAAAAGGCACGTGCCGTTCGCGTGTTACTCGAAGAAAAATTTGTAAAGCGCGGCATGTCACTCAAAGGCATCGAGTGGGGCAAGTTCGAACAAGCATCGGGTGACACCGTGCGTCAGTTGGTCACCGTGAAGGTGGGCATCTCGTCTGACAAGGCTCGCGAGATCAACAAGCTCATCAAAGAAAAAGGTGGCAAGGGAATCTCTAGCCAGACCCAAGGCGAGCAAGTACGCGTCACCGGAAAAAAGCGTGACGACTTGCAAGCAGTAATGGCATTGCTCAAAGGCGAAGACCTTGGCGTGCCTCTGCAGTTTGAAAACTTCCGCGACTAATTAGTCGCACAACAAGTCGCCTATACGTTCAGGTTCAGGGCATGAGCGTTGTACAGTTGGCGCATGTTGAATAAAAAGTCAAAGACTCCTGTCGTGCTTGCGGCCATCGCACTCGGAGTAGCGATTTTTTCTTCCACATCATCTGCGATTGCGCCGCTAGCTGCACGATTGATTGGCGTTAACAACACCGTCGTCACTATTCAAAATTTCCCGGGCGGGATGAAAGGCATCGCAACTGATGGCACGAAGGTGTACGCGCATAGCAGCGACTACGGCATCAGCCGAATTTACGAAACCAATTTCGATGGCACTGGAACTACGTTCCACGACATAACAAACCCACCGTCAGATGTCACCTTCGAACAGTCAAACCTCGCGTTAAGTCATGGCTGTATTTGGACCAGTTCACATAGTGGCAATCTCTATTGCATCTCCACATCAACGTGGACAGCTAATCAAGTAGCAGTTCCGAATAACCGACCACTTCTAGGAGGAAGTTGGTGGATGTACAGCAACATGACTGATCTTCCTGATGGTCGTATCGGGCGTATTTCTGAACCGTATTCATATGGCAGTGGCTACGCAAGTACATTCCGCGTGTACAACGTAACCGGCAGTGGTGCTAACGCAACTGTTTCATGGTCTGAAGACTTCATTCTCGTGGACCCTGAGTACTGGCCTGGAGATGACCATGGAATTGCTACCGATGGTGTGTACCTGTACCGCATTCAATGCTGTTCTAGTAACTATCGCGTATGGTCGCTCACAAGCGGAGCAGATTCACCTGTCGTGTACAACGAGGTTGTTGCAACGGAAGACGGTCTGAGTAATGCAACGTACATAACGCACGATCATGTCCACTCGCGTTACATCGTTGGCGACTACGACCAAGGGATGTTCTATTACACGGCATCTCAAAACCCTGGAGCTGGCCCAGGTGTCGCTACAACAACAACAACCACAACCACAACCACAACGACCACCATTCCTCGGACCACGACCATCGCTCCAACTACAACAGTTCCGCGTACCACCACCACACTTTCGGCAGCTTTAGAAATAGTTTTAACGGCACCTGCACCTACGGTGCCGAGCGGTCAAGCCTCTGTTGCCACTATTCCCGTTACAACCTCAACTCTGATGAACACAGCGGCTTCGAAATCGGCGGGTCCAACAACATCTACGGTGGCACCGACCACAACTCCAGTGCCCACTTCTTCAACCACCACACTTCCAGACGTAGCAACTGCGGCACCAGGCCAAGCAGTTGTAGCAATCAATGGCACACCCTCACCTTCAGAAGTCACAAGGGTCAGCAATCAAATAGTTATTACATCTGGATCCATGAAAGCCACCATCGGATCACTTGACGACAAAGGTAAAGCCACATCACTTGATCAAAATGGGAATGTTGTTTTGCGTCCAGGTGATCGGATTCGACTTCGGGTGAGCGGACTATTCCCTAACTCCAACATTGATGCATGGATTTTCTCTCAACCAAATCATCTAGGAGTAGCAAAAGTTGATGCTAGTGGTGCAGTTGTTACCAATTTCATCGTTCCTAAGAAGATCCCGAACGGACCACACCGAATAGCTCTCGTTGCCAAACTTGTCGATGACAAGAAGGCCACCTTTACCATCGGCATCCGAGTAAGTGACTTCAAAAAAGCTCTGAAAGTGCCCGTTTGGCTGATCGCACTGCCTATTGCCCTCGCGGTTGGCTTTGCGATGTTCTTGCCGCCCGCAATTCGTCGGCGCAGGAAGATTATTTAGTCTTCGCTGGGAGCTTCGGCAGCGCGCTTCTGTAGTTCATTCACAACGTTGGCATCGGCCAATGTTGTGGTGTCACCCAGGTTGCGACCTTCGGCCACATCGCGTAATAACCGTCGCATAATTTTCCCACTTCGGGTCTTGGGAAGATCGGGAGTGAAATAAATAGTTTTTGGTTTTGCGATAGCACCAATTTCTGAAGCAACGTGATTACGCAACACTTGCTCATCAACTTCCATGCCACCCACCAAGGTGACATAGGCAATGATTGCTTGGCCTGTGGTGGCATCGTTTGCACCCACAACTGCAGCTTCGGCAACAGAAGGATGCGATACGAGAGCGCTTTCCACTTCTGTTGTAGAAATACGGTGACCTGACACATTCATCACATCGTCAACGCGTCCGAGCAACCACAGGTAGCCATCGTCGTCGAGTTTGGCTCCGTCACCAGCGAAATAACGCCCATCAAAACGGGACCAATATGCATCTTTGTATCGCTCGGGGTCTTTCCAAATACCGCGCAACATTCCGGGCCATGGCTGTGTGAGAGTGAGATAGCCACCACCACGAGTAACAGGTTTGCCATCATCGTCAAGAAGTTCTGCGCCAATACCTGGTAGCGGGAATGTTGCAGAGCCTGGCTTCGTTGTCGTTGCACCAGGCAGTGGCGAAATCATGATGCCACCTGTTTCGGTTTGCCACCATGTGTCAACGATGGGGCATGTTCCCCCACCAATATTTTCGTGGTACCACATCCACGCTTCGGGGTTAATGGGTTCGCCCACACTTCCCAACAGACGAAGTGACGAAAGGTCATGTTTTGCTGGCTCTTCGACGCCCCACTTCATGAATGTGCGAATAGCTGTAGGAGCTGTGTAGAAGATGGTGACCTTGTACTTTTCGATAATTTCCCACATGCGATCATTCGCGGGGTAATTAGGAACACCCTCGTACATCACTTGTGTTGCACCATTACTTAATGGGCCATACACGATGTAACTATGTCCAGTGATCCAGCCAACGTCGGCGGTGCACCAGAAAATATCTTTGTCAGGGTTGAGGTCGAACACGTATTTATGTGTGTACGTGACGTGCGTGAGATAACCGCCCGTCGTGTGCATGATGCCTTTCGGCTTGCCTGTTGTGCCGCTGGTGTACAACAAGAACAACAACTGCTCTGAATCCATTGGTTCTGCTGGGCAATCATTGGATGCTGTTGCCATGAGGTCGTGATACCAATGATCACGGCCAGATTGCATTTCCACGTCGTTGCCACCGCGCTTCACGACTACAACGCCAGTGATAGATGGCGTATTTGCAAGTGCTTCATCGGCTTGTGGCTTGAGAGCAAACACTTCGCCGCGGCGATATCCGCCATCGGCAGTAATGAGAACTTTCGCTTCGGCATCGTTAATGCGATCAGCCAATGCTTGTGAAGAGAACCCGCCGAACACAACAGAGTGCACCGCACCAATACGTGCACATGCAAGCATGGCAACTGCTGCTTCGGGAATCATTGGCAAGTAGATATTGACGCGGTCGCCTTTTTCGACACCAAGACCCTTGAGCACATTTGCAAACTTCTGCACTTCATCAAGAAGTTGTGCATAGGTAATGGTGCGTGTGTCGCCTGGTTCGCCTTCGAAGTGGAAAGCAACCTTGCTCCCCTTGCCAGCCAATACGTGGCGATCGAGACAGTTGTACGACACGTTGACATGACCTCCAACAAACCATTTGCTGTACGGAAGATTCCATTCACACACGGTGTCCCATGGCTTTTGCCAGGTGACTAGTTCTTCAGCCTGGCGTGCCCAAAATGCTTCGTAATCCACATTCGCTTCGTCGTACAGATGAGCGCCTGCCACCAATGTGGTCTTCTTAAACGCTTCAGATGGCGGGAAAGTGCGCTTTTCCCATTGCAGAGCATCGATTGTGTCGTGGTTGTCGTTGTCAGCCATAGAAACCCCCAGCTAGTACCTACGACACTAGTGAAATGGTGCGGT
>WLEX01000112.1 GCA_009704065.1 Actinomycetota bacterium | reverse complement strand
TAACCCTTGTCGAATTGCATACCTTCGGTGAACTCGAGTTCGATACCGAAAGTGTTGCTCTCTTCAACAGTAACAACGCCGTCTTTGCCCACTTTGTCGATGGCATCAGCGATGACGCCACCAATGGTTGCATCGGCTGCAGAAATAGTGGCAACACTGGCGATATCGCCTTTGTCGTCTACTTCTTTTGACTGACCCTTGATGGACTCAACTGCAGCGGCAACTGCTTTTTCCATGCCACGCTTGAGACCCATTGGGTTTGCGCCAGCAGCGACGTTGCGCATGCCGTGCTGCACCATTGCCTGAGCAAGAACAGTTGCTGTTGTTGTTCCGGCACCGGCAACATCGTTGGTCTTGGTTGCAACTTCTTTTACAAGTTGTGCACCCATGTTTTCGAATGGATCGTCGAGCTCGACTTCTTTTGCAATGGACACACCGTCGTTAGTGATGGTGGGTGCACCGAATTTTTTGTCGAGGACAACATTGCGTCCCTTTGGTCCGAGCGTTACTTTGACCGCATCGGCCAACTTGTTAACGCCAGCTTCAAGCGCGCGGCGAGCTTCATCGCCAAACTTCAATTGCTTTGCCATGTGAGGACTACTTCGAAACGATCGCGAGTACGTCACGGCTGGTGAGGATCAAAAGATCGTCTCCACCATGTGATACTTCGGTGCCGCCGTACTTGCTGTACAGAACGACATCGCCCACTTTTACATCGAGTGCGAAGTGCTTGCCTTCGTCGTCGCTCCAGCGACCAGGACCCACTGCAAGAACGGTGCCTTGTTGTGGCTTTTCCTTTGCAGTGTCTGGGATAACGAGTCCAGAAGCAGTGGTCTGCTCTGCTTCGCTTGGCTTGACAACAATGCGGTCATCGAGTGGCTTCAGGTTCATGGTGTTCCTCCGAGAAATCGGCTGTGAGCGGATTGATGTGGGCCAGTTGCCTGGCCCGGGGATTAGCACTCTAGGAGTGCGACTGCTAATGATACGGACTCGGCGCCCACCTTGGCAACCGCCAGCCCAGATTGGGCCCTATTCGGTTGCGGCCGCTAGTAAAAGGAGGGTCTCGTCGAGGGGAAGGCCAATAATGTTCGACATCGACCCCACCGTGGCCTCGACTAGGGCTGCCCCATGGCCCTGAATGGCATAGGCCCCCGCTTTGCCCGCCGACTCCCCCGTGCCCAGGTACCAATCGAGCAGTTCAGGGGTGAGCGCCAGAAATGTGACCTCAGACGAGACCACCTGACTGTGCTCTTGGTTGCCCGACAGAACCGTGACTCCCGTGTGCACCTGGTGAGTGCGACCGCTCAGTTGTAGCAACATCGCGCGCGCATGATCGGTGTCGACTGGCTGACCGAGGATTACTCCATCAATATCAACGGTGGTATCCGCGGCAAGGACAACTACATCAGATTGCACACGCGACTGCACTACTTGTGCTTTCTCACGAGAGATTCGTTGTACGTACACGACCGGATCTTCATTCGGTAATGGTGATTCATCGATATCTGCTGGTTGCACAATGTGATTGACGCCGACAGATGTAAGTAGCTCGGTACGACGCGGTGACCGTGATGCCAGCACCAAAACTTTTTCCGTACTCATTGCCAAAACTATAAACGAGTCGTACTCATACTTGACATGCCGATCACTAATGCATCAAGATTTGCGGTGCACGCCGAATTGCAATCGACTTTTAGTGGAGAGGTGGCTGAAACAATCATGGAAATGTTGCCCCCTTACGACTGGTCACAGATTGCCACGAAACAAGACCTTGTTCTTCTTCGTACTGATATCGATCAACGGTTCACCGCGTTTGAATTGCGGCTCGAGTCAAAAATACACAAGATGTTGGGCGACCAAATCAAATGGATGGTCGGCACCGCTATTGCACTGAACACATTGATGCTGACGGGCGCCATTGCTCTCTCAACAATTCTCTAGCCGCCGCTAATTGCTGTGTCACTTGCATCAGCAGGCACAGTGAGATCATCGCGGTTTTCCAAGTAGCCCTCTGGCAGCACCACTTTGATTGGCCCATTCGTATGGCCACGCGCAAAACGCTCTCCGCCATCTACTAAACGCATCGAATGATCGAGACGTGCAGCAATGTCTTTTAGTTCATCAAAAGTGGCAACGCTCGAAAATGATCGTCGCACATCGGAGCCAACAGGAAACCCGGTGAGATACCAGCCGCAATGCTTGCGAAAATTACGGATGCCATATTCGGGACCCATGATTGCCATGAGGCCTTCTGCATGTTCAATCATGACATCGAGTACAAAACCAAGGTTTGGTGATTGCTGAACTTCGCGACCACTAAATGCATCGACCAGATCTCGAAATAACCACGGTTTGCCTAAACAACCACGTCCCACCACAACGCCATCGCACCCCGTTTCATTCATCATGGTGATGGCGTCGTGGGCTTCCCAAATATCGCCATTACCCAAAACAGGAATGCTCGTGACAGCTTGTTTTAATTCAGCAATTCTTTCCCAGTGTGCGTGGCCCGCGTAGTGCTGCTCTGCTGTGCGCGCATGCAATGCAATCATGGCAATGCCTTCGTCCTCGGCAGCCTTACCCGTGTCGAGGAAGGTTGTGATGTCGTCGTTGATCCCAATACGGAACTTGCACGTAATGGGAACTCCAAATGGTTCAGCAGCTTTTACTGCGGCCGCCATGATGGCGCGGGTCAGATTGCGTTTGACAGGTACTGCTGCACCGCCACCTTTACGAGTGACCTTGGTAGCAGGGCAACCAAAGTTCATATCGATATGGTCGGCAATATCTTGTTCACAGAGTGCGCGCACAGCACGGCCGACGAAGTCTGGGTCGCTTCCATAAATTTGCAAACTACGAAAATCTTCGTCGGGGCCGAACGCCACCATCTTTTTTGTTTTCTCATTGCCGTGCACCAATGCAGCGGCCATCACCATTTCACTCACATAAATGAGGCCAGGCCCGAACGTACGACATTGCGCACGAAATGGAATGTTGGTAACACCAGCCATGGGAGCAAGTACCACAGGAATCGGAAACTCACGACCACGTAAGACGAGCGGGTGGCGTGTCATCGAGGAACCGCTGCCAGTTTGAGATTTGGATACGCGCCACACGACAAGTCGGTGGGGCCATCGGATGCATACCGATGCCACGCGGCAGCAGCAATCATTGCTGCATTGTCGGTACACATGGCGCGACTCGGTAATGCCACCTTGAAGCCTTCTGCTTCGCCACGTCTGGTCATCTCTGCACGCAGTAATGAGTTTGCGGCAACGCCTCCGCCAAGAACAATGCCCCGAGCACCAATCTTTTTAGCGGCACGAAGTGTTTTGATGCAGAGAATGTCAACTACCGCTGCCTGGAACGATGCCGCGACATCGACATTAGAAACATCGGGATTCTTTTTTACGTAGTTGATAACAGAAGTTTTCAAGCCACTAAATGAAACATCGAGGCCATCGTGCAACATGGCGCGAGGGAAATCGATTGCAGTGGGATTGCCTTCAACCGAGATGCGATCGATAACAGGGCCGCCTGGGTACCCAAGATTGAGATAGCGCGCCACTTTGTCGTACGCCTCACCAGCCGCGTCGTCGATAGTGCGACCAAGAATGGTGTAATCGCCATGCCCGCGCATCTCAATAATCATGGTGTGTCCACCAGAAACCAAAAGGACTATCAGCGGGAACTGCAATGTGGGGTCATCGAGTAACCCGGCATACAAATGCGCCTCAAGATGGTTCACGCCAACAAATGGTTTGTCCCATACATGAGCAAGTGCCTTAGCTGCAGAAACACCCACCAATAAAGCGCCAATGAGACCAGGGCCAGCAGTGGCGGCAACCACATCGATGCGTGAAGGGGCAATTCCTGCTTCGGTGACCGCAGAGTTAATGACGGGAATCAATGATTCAAGATGAGCTCGGCTTGCCACTTCAGGAACCACGCCTCCGAAACGAGCATGAATTTCTATCTGGCTCGACACGATGGACGACAGCACATCGTTTCCACCCATTACTACCGACGCAGCAGTTTCATCACAGCTGGTTTCAATGGCAAGCACAACAGTTGATTCATTGGCTTCATGCATTGTCATGATGGTCGCCTCGCTTCAATGAGACGAATTCGTTCCATGTACTCAGGTGTATCTATACCGTGTGCCCACATAATGATTGCGTCGTCTTTGTTTTCGTAATAACGCTTACGAATACCTGCTGGTACAAAACCAAAACGTCGATACAACTCTTGTGCAGCAGTGTTCGTATGACGCACTTCTAGCGTCATGGCAGTACAACCACGATCGTGGGCCAAAATGGAAAGATCGAGCATCATCTCTGTCGCCACGCCTCTTCCTTGCCACTTCGGATCGACTGCAAGGTTGGTGATATGCGCGTCGTCGCCACTAAACATGAGTCCGCCATAGCCCACCATGGAATCGCCAACGTATGCCACAAGGTAGTAACGATTGCCGGCCTTCATTTCGGCTAGTTCTGATGAGAAGGTTCGTGGAGTCCATGGGCGTGGATACAGCTGTTCTTCTATTTCCAACACACGGCGTAGGTGACGGCGACGCATTGTTTCCGTGGTGAGGGCATCGATCGTGCGATCACGCAAGAAACTCATGATGTTGCCTCCCGAGATTTCCAGTTGATTTCAGCGTCGGGTGCACGCAAGTACATGGGCTCAATGCCGTACGCATCAGACGTACTATCTGCAGCAATACGGTGCACTGCCAATGTAAGTCCATGTACAGCAGATGGGAATGCACTGGCTGGCCCCATTAATTGTGCCCATGGTGCGTTATCGAATAATTCAGCGTGTCTGTCGAAGCCGGAACCAACACACACAATGTCTTCACCACGATCGGCAAGATGTACAGCCATATCTTCTGGAGTTGCAACAACAGGTTCAGTGAGTCGTTGTGGATCACCAC
>WLEX01000111.1 GCA_009704065.1 Actinomycetota bacterium | reverse complement strand
GATGACTCGTCATACCCAGTCAGTCATGCCGGCTGGTGGTATCAGTCACGCACCGAAACTGGCAAGGCGTATGCAATTCATACACGCGGACGCACGAGCGACACTGCAGGTGACCAGCTTTTAATCGATGAAAATATCGAAGCGGGCGACAACGAGTACTTCTCCCTCGGTGCTTTCGATGTTTCCAACAATGCACAATTGCTCGCCTGGTCGAGCGACACCGATGGAAGCGAGCACTATCAACTTCGCATTCGCGACATTGCGACGGGCCTTGAATTAGCCGATGTGATTCCAGATACCGCGTACGGCGGTACCGCATGGAGCGCAGATGACGTGTGGCTGTTTTATGTATTGCCCGATGAACAAATGCGTCCGTGGCAAGTGTGGCGTCACCGTATAGGTACATCACCTGCAGACGATGTCATGGTGTACGAAGATGCCGATGAACGGTTCTTTGTTGGAGTGGGTGCAACACGTTCAGGGGCATGGATCACGATTGAAACCTCAAGCAAGACTTCGAGCGAGATCTGGCTAATCGACGCAGTTAACCCCACTACTGCGGCAATGTGCGTTCGACCTCGAGAAGACGACGTTGAATACACCCTCGACCATTGGGGGGATGTTTTTGCCATCGCCACGAATCATGAAGCGGTCGATTTCCAGGTGATGACTGCGCCCATCGATTCTCCCGCAACATGGACACCATTCATTTCTCACGTTGCAGGCGAGCGCATCACGCAGTTCGAATGTTTTGCAACTTGTGCAGTCATGCAACGGTGGGTTGCCGGACAACAAATTCTTTCCATTGTCCACCGTGATGGAACTTTTGCGGTGATGCCAATCATGAATGAGCCCCACGAAATCGAGATTGATGCAAATCCCGATTACGACACCACAGGTATTCGTGTGTCCTACCAGTCTCTCACCACTCCAAATACAACTGCACTTTTCCCACTCGATAACAGTGGTCTTGTCACATTGAAACAAACCGAAGTTCGCTCGTGTGATCTGTCTCGTTACGTTTCTGAACGCCGCTGGGCGCCATCACACGACGGCACATTGGTTCCATGCGACATTGTTCGTCATGTTGATACTCCGCTCGACGGAACTGCGCCTGCTGTGGTGTACGTGTATGGGGCATACGAGATCTCCATTGCGCCATGGTTTTCTATCGCACGCCTGTCCCTTCTCGATCGCGGCTTTGTGTGGGTGCTCGCCCATCCCCGTGGCGGTGGCGAAATGGGGCGTGATTGGTATCTCGATGGAAAACTTCTGCAAAAGCGCAACACATTCATCGATACGAACGCTGTGGCACAACATTTGTCTGCAGAAGGAATATGTGATGCGAACAAAATTGTGGTGCGCGGCGGCAGCGCAGGTGGTCTCACTGTGGGTGCATGTATCACCATGGAACCATCGCTCTATGCCGGCGCAATTGCGGAAGTGCCATTTGTCGATGTAGTGAGCACGATGAGTGATCCTTCCTTGCCCCTCACTGTTACGGAGTGGGAAGAATGGGGCGACCCCCGCGTGGAGCCCTTCGCCTCATATATCGAGAGCTATTCCCCTTACGACAACACCACAGCTCACTCGTATCCACAGCTGTATGTCACTGCTGGCTTAAACGATCCTCGTGTGAGTTACCACGAACCTGCCAAATGGGTAGCACGCATGAGACAGGTCTCACCCGAGACAGTTGTCGTGTTCAAATGCGAGATGGGCGCAGGTCACGGTGGACCATCTGGTCGCTACGACCAATGGCGAGACGAAGCACAAACCTTGGCTTTTGCCATCGACAGTGTTAGCTCAGTGACGCAGCAATAAAAAGCAAAGCAATCATTGCAAGATTGCGTGACACATCGCGCCAGGAGGGTGCACGGGTGACATGTGAACCGAAACAGGCACAAGGGACTTGTGACTTAGTCATCACCTGCAGTGCAAGAAACGATGTGAAAACAACGAGCAACAAGGTAGCCAAACCCAAAGCGGTGGCCGTTGGCTTCAGCACAATCAGCACCGCGCCAAGAACCAGTTCCAGTGCCGGCAGAGTGACGGCAACAATTTTCCAAACATTCTGACGCGCAGCATTCAATTTCCATTGTTGCCACGCAGTGACTTTGCTAGCACCAGCTAATGCAAGTGCTCCGCCAACTACAGCGGCGCACAAACGAGAGACAATTTCTTTGCTATCCAATGTGATTCGCGCTTGTTACTTTTCCACGGAAAAAGACCATGGCATCGGTGACTGATTCTGCGTGGTCCATGGACTGCACTAGTCCCATCACGAATGTGTGATCACCAGCCGGCGTTTCTGCTTCTATTGCACAATCGATCCATGCAATAGCGCCTGGCAATATTGGACTTCCCCCGGCTGAAGGGACCCATTCAAGACCTGCGAACTTGTCATCGCCTTCTTTTGCGAAACGCCAACACAATTCTTCTTGTGCAGAGCCGAGAACATTGACGCAAAAACGTCCAGACTCACGAATTGCTGCCCACGACTTTGATTGCGCGCCTGGGAAAAATCCCACTAACGGTGGATCGAGAGATACTGAAGTGAAAGATCCGATGGTGATTCCAAACGGTGTCCCTTCAGCATTGAGCCCCGTGACAACTACGACAGAAGTAGGCACATGGCCAAGCACGGCGCGGAAATGAGCGGGGTCTATTGATGTAGTCACGTCTCTAACAGTAGACGAGTGAACTACAAGACGATTGTCTGGCCTTCGCGGGCTACAAATACTTGAGTAGCTGATGAAGCAGAACATGCCGAAGTTGCGTCTAGTTCGGCGTCGGTGCGCTCAGGATCATGATGGAACAAGGCAAGTTGCTTTGCTCCGCATGCCAAGGCAATACCCACAGCAAACTCGGTGGTGCAGTGACCCCAGTGGCTCTTCAATGCAAACTCCGCTGGCGTGTACTGCGCGTCGTGAATCAAGAGATCAACACCTTCGACCAATTCACGAACACCGTCTGGTACAACGAAGCCGCCATCAACTGGCTGTTGGTGGTCAGAGATATAGGCAACCGAAGCCCCACCAAATTCAATTCGGTATCCAACAGTTGGCCCGATATGAGGCACTAGTCGAGAGGTAATTGAATACCCATCGACGGCGAAATCGTTATCGGCAACATCGTGAAATGTGAATCGACCACGAAGCGCCGACAAATCAACAGGAAATGTTGGTGGTCGGACAATTGCCTTTACAGAATCCATGAACGAGGTGCCGTCTTCTTGCACTGGTCCGTACATCTCAAGATGTGCATCGGGGCGAAGCACTGGTGCAAAAAATGGAAGTCCTTGAATGTGATCCCAATGCAAGTGAGTTACTAACGCAACAGCATCAATTGCATTTCCTGATTCGGAAAGAAATTGTTTTCCAAAGTAACGAAGACCAGTACCAAGATCGAGAAGCAGTGGACGTTGACCTTCAGCCTGCACAGACACACACGACGTGTTGCCGCCGTATTTCATTGTGGAGGGGCCATGGCACGGCGTTGATCCCCGTACGCCATGAAACGTCACGTTCAGCATGTGCTTGCCCCCATTCCTGCAACGCTACGCATGTTCGATAGTGAAGTACTCAAATTCCTAGAGTGACGCCTGTCGCATGGCACCCGCTACGGTTTGGCTATGGCTCACGACATCAGCACCCATACCGTCACGGCAAATGGGATCGACTTCACATACCTCGAATGCGGCACCGGACCTATCGCCCTCTGTTTGCATGGCTTTCCCGATTCAGCACATAGCTGGCGTCACCTGATGCCCGCCCTTGCCGACGCCGGATTCAGAGCCATCGCGCCATTTACCCGCGGGTATGCACCCACCTCAGTTGCACCTGACGGCATGTACCAAACAGGTGCTCTTTCTGCTGATGCCAATGCCCTGCACGAAGCTCTTGGCGGCGATGGCGACGCTGTCATTATCGGCCACGACTGGGGTGCACCAAGCGCCTATGGCGCAGCAGCAAGCGAACCACACCGCTGGAAGCGGGTTGTAGGTATGGCAGTTCCTCCAGGTTCAGCGATGGGTGCTGCATTCCTCAACAACCTCGAACAATCGAAGCGCAGTTGGTACATGTTCTATTTCCAACACCCGTTGTCCGACATGGTGGTTCCTGCAAATGACCTCGCATTCATCGACATGTTGTGGCGCGACTGGTCGCCTGGATATGCCGGTGAACACGATTCAGAAAACTGCAAAGCATGTTTGCGTGATCCGGCTCACATGTCGGCCGCTTTGGGTTACTACCGTGCCACCCTGGGTGTTGGTCCGCGTTCAGAAAAATACGATGCAATCCAAGTTGCTGGCGGTGGCGAGCTACCTCAACCGACGTTGTACATTCACGGTCGAAATGATGGCTGCATTGGAACCGAAGTTGCTGAATCTGCGGCATCAATGTGTCCGTGGGCAACGTTTGCAATTGTCGAAGGTGCAGGCCATTTCATGCAGTTAGAAAAGCCTGCTGAAATCAACAAACTCATTATCGACTGGGTTACGGCAAAGTAACCAAGTTGCCTGATTGACGAAGTAGCCCTTCCTCAATCAGTGACGCAATCAATCTTTCACCGCGTTCAGTATCTACATTCATGGATGCAACAAGATCTCCTCGCTGCATTGCACCATCACTCACAGCACGCATAGCTCGTCCACGCGCTTGACGATCTGAGCCTTCGAAGCGCGCCTGCGGTTTGCTTACACCGGCTGAAGTTTGCGCAGGGTCTTCACCAACACCTTTGTATTTACATTGCGTGCGCACCGGACAAGTGCTGCACTGCGGTGAACGCACCGTGCAATGACGCGCACCAAAATCCATCATCACTTGGTTCCATTCCCAACCAAGACCTTGCGGAACTAACTGGTTTGCCAATTCCTGCAAGGCACGTGCACCCATCGGCATACCTTCAAGACGAGACAACACTCTCGAGACGTTCACATCGACCACTGCCACATCTTCGCGATATGCAAATGCCAGCACCGCACGAGCGGTGTATT
>WLEX01000110.1 GCA_009704065.1 Actinomycetota bacterium | reverse complement strand
TCGTATGCACGCATTGCGTGTGACCTCCCTTCGGACCCGAGTACGTTCCCGGGGCCCCCTAAGGGGCAGGGTGAATATGACTTGGTGAGCGTACCTGCTCGAAATCACCCTCCCACAGGAGTGATGCAACCTTGTCTGCGCACTAGCCATATCTCTATGTGTGCACGGATGTGGCCAAACGGCACGAAATCCGCCAAATTATTGGGCTGCGCGCCGTTTTCCCCGGCCGGCGATGGGCAAAATACGCAATAAATGGTGCCAGCGACACTGGGGGCAGGCTTCCACTACATAGGCCGAATATTCGTGCCCGGTGCGCTGCAGTTTCACCACATCGCTGCGATCGGTGAGGCATTTGCCGTGTTTCGGCAAGCCGTGGCCAAACACGTAGGTCACGAGCGCCACATGTACTTCTTCACAGATGGGGCACAGAGTTTTGGAGGGTTCACCAATATTGCGGGCAGCTCGAATGAGTTCGGGGTGGGCATCGCACACAGAGTCTTTGCTCACGCGACCGCGTTTTACTTCGTTGATCAAAGCGCGTCGCGATAGTTGGTGATCGACAACACCAACATCACCTCGCAACATGTCAACAGAGAAACCCATAGCTACCCAAGATAGCCATAAGATTCCCCCATGTCAGATGCCCGTTCAACAGTCACAGATGGCCGTTTTGTTTCCTTTGGGTCTTCGGTCCATAACGAGAGCGAATTGCGAATTTGTGGCGATCTTCGAGGCAAGCGAGTTCTCGAACTCGGACTCTTTGGCTCCGTTCCCAATTGTGTGGCCATGGCATCACAAGGTGCTCGCAGTATTGCCATCGACCCTTCGAGTGATTCCATTACCCGCGCCCGCCAAGCTGCAAGCAATGCCGAAGTGGTGGTCGAGTTTCACGAAGGTGAATTAGCCGACCTCGGATTTCTGATGAACGCCGTCATCGATATGGCGGTGTGTGTGCATCACATCAATTTCGATTCCGATATTGCTCGCCTCTTTCGTCAAGTGCATCGCGTGTTGCGCCCCGAAGCAGGTTTTGTTTTTGCAGTCACTCACCCAATGTCTGCAGTGTTCGACGGAAACGACCCCACTGCGCGTCGCCAATACGGCTCCACTACTCCCACCATTGGCGAACTCACCATGGCACTACAACGCGCAAACTTTTCCATCGATGTGATGCACGAACTCACTCCGTTGCATCAACCTCGTGCCGTTGCGCCGTCCACTCTTGTGGTACGTGCACGCAAGCTTGGTTCGTAAATTACGGCTGCGTCAAACGACGCGTGCGCTTTAGTTTGCCCACTGAATCAGAATTAGCTGCCCACCAGTCGTGTAGACGAGCAATCACCACGTCTTCACCCAAGATGCCTTCTTCTAATCGCATGTCCATCAAAAATTCAAGTGCAGCACCCACTGCAGGGCCTGCCGGAACATTGAGCAATTCCATTACTTGCTGACCATCAATCTCGGGTCGCAGTTTGCTGAGTTCTTCGCGCGCCGCAACTTCAGCAATGCGCTCTTCCATTTCATCCATACGACGAGCAAGAATTTTTGCTTTCTTTTCGTTGCGCGTGGTGCAGTCGCAACGGACTAACACATTGAGCTCAGCCAAATAATCACCTGCATCACGTACATAACGACGCACTGCACTATCGGTCCAGCCCATTTGATATGTGTGAAAACGCCCTGAAATTGCTACTAATTCAGAGACTGCATCGATATCGGCGTTTGGATACTTCATTGCCTTCATGCGTTCGCGCGTCATACGCGCACCCACTACTTCGTGATGATGAAAGGTAACGCCCTTGCCTTCTTTAAAACCGCGCGTACGTGGTTTACCAACATCGTGATACAACGCAGCAAGACGCGTAATGCGGAAATCAAATTCGCGATCATCTTGCAGTTGCACATTTTCCACAACAGCCAAAGTGTGAGTAAGCACATCTTTATGACGATGAATGGGGTCTTGTTCGAGACGCATCAAACGAAGCTCTGGCAAGAAGTGATCAACTAAGCCCGTGTCGAACAAAAACCACAAACCAAATGTTGGACGCTTTGTAGTCATCAGACGATCGAATTCAATACGTACTCGTTCAGCAGACACGATGGTGAGTCGATCTGCCATTGCAGTAACTGCAGCAACAATTGCCGGATCAGGCGTGACTTCTAACTGCGATACAAATCGAGCAGCACGCAACATGCGCAACGGATCATCGCTGAAGCTTTCTTCGGGAGACAACGGTGTACGCAATGTTCGCGTCATGAGATCAGCGGCGCCACCAAAAGGGTCAACAAGAGTTGGCGTGTCGGACGTGAGTTCAAGAGCCATGGCGTTGATGGTGAAGTCGCGACGCGACAGGTCGGTTTCAATGTCGTTAGCGAATTGCACTTCGGGTTTGCGCGAATCGGGCGAATAGGCCTCGGCGCGATGAGTGGTGATTTCGTAGGTGCGTGCACCAATTTTGAGACCAATGGTTCCAAAGCGCTCGCCTTGGGTCCAGAGGGCATCGGCCAATGGCGCAACGATTGCCTTTATTTGGTCGGGGGTGGCAGTAGTGGTGGCGTCGTAATCGATGGTGTCGAAATCGACCACAGCATCGGATGCACCTAATAAGAGGTCACGAACCGTGCCCCCCACCAGAAATAGGCGATGCCCGGCCTCGCGAAAACGAGTGGCCAGGGGCTCCATTTCAGAAAGGATCGGGGCAAAGCGCGGCGGAATCATGTGGAATGAAGGCTAGGCACCTTCGCCCACGATGCGGTGGTACCCCAAAAACCGGCCACCCACCTGCCCAGACCTAGGGCGGGCACTACGGTCTAGGGGGTGAGTTTGGTCGAGCACTCCCCCCGCGCCGGCATTATCTGGTCAGGCGCTACCCAGGTTCATGCTCGCCCATGGCCCCATTCTCCTCGTCGGGCCTTCCTTTCTATTAGTGGCTCACACAATCCGTCGGTCACTTTGCCCGAGCCAACGATCTTGCAGTCGTGGGTGGCCACACTCTCTTCGTGGGGATATTCGAGTGTTCGCACTAGTGCCCTCACGCCCAGTTCGGCCGCGGCCTTGTCGTTGGTGGGATTCTCTGTGGCACAAGAGTTGGCTCTGCTCGAAGTCGACCACATGGCCCTGCCTCCCCTCAGTGCCCCCGCACACCTCTCTATTACACGTGCATCACACTTTGCTCGTTCTGTCATGAAATCGACACGGAACCACATTCTCGCTCTTGATCGGGAGGCCTTTGGTAGTGAATGGACAATGGACACGCAGACGTTTGCTGAAGCGTTATCGGCGACTCGTCGTGCTGCGGTGTTTGTATGTCACGTAAATGACGAACTCGTTGGTTTTGTCATTGTGGGTGCAACCGGTACAACCGGTTTCATTCAGCGTCTTGCTGTTGTACCCACTGCGCGTCGTAGTGGCGTTGCCAGTGCACTACTTGCATCAGCGCTCACGTGGACCAACCGCCATGGTTGCACCTCCTCCATTGTGAATACTGAAATTCACAATTCCGCTGCGTTACGAACCTACGAAAAGTTTGGCTTTACACCACTCGACAATGGCTTGTCAGTTCTAGAAATGACTTTGACATCATGAAAGTGATGCGTGGAGTTCTTGCAATGTTCGGCATCAGCGTGCTTGCACCATGCCTGCCGATTCATGCTGCACAAAACTCCATCGAGCCACCGATACCTGAAATCCGCATCGTGTCTCAACCTTTCAATGTTCTTACATCGGTGAATTCGCGCTTTGTGCTTGACCCCAATCTGAATTCGTTAGTTGATCGTTCCGATCGAATCGAGTTTTTGCTTCACCGTCGTCTTATCTCTCGAGATTCGCTTCACTCCATCGATAACGGAGATGTGCAAGCCGGCGTGACCGATTCACTGTCTATTCGTTTGTCGCGTGTTGATCGAGATTATGCAGGGCACTTATTGCCGATTGTGCCCATTATTACTGAGCAGAAAGAAGGGGCTTCGCTATCCATTCCATTCGATGGCGTGTATCCACTCACTATTCGCATAGTCGATTCTGCAACAGAAAAAGTTTTGTCTACTGTTCTCACATACCTCAACAAACGAGACCCATCTATTGAAGTTCCTATGGTTCCGTATACGACCTTGTTGCATGTTTCGGGCTCACCATCATTAGCTGCTACCGGCGACATAGAAATAAGTGACGACGCACGAGAATCTTTTCGTCGTTTGATTTCTTTCTTTCAAACACACCCATCACCAGCAACAATTTCCATCGAACCGGAAATGCTTGCAGCATTGTCTGAATCAGCAAACCCCACCGATGCAAAAATGTTTCTTGCTTTACGCGATCATTTACGGCAACGCTCAATTGCGGTTGCAACATTTGCTCCAGTTGATCCTTCACATATGGCGTCACTTGGTCTCGGTGATGAATTTCTTACTCAATTGAAACTAGGTGAGCGCACTCTGAACAGACTTATGCCAGGCGTGCCCATTGTTCGCACATCTTTTGTTGCTCAACATCAGCTCACACCACTCGGTATGGCGCTCTTGCATCAAGCAGGCATCACCGATGTACTGCTACTTCCCTCTGCACAAAAAGGTATGGCCCGCCAAAAAGGCGCATCTGATCTTTCTCAATACAGCTCTGCTGGCAAACCCGCTATTTCGGTCACCAGTGCAATGACAAAGTTGTCGATGCCTCCCCAAAGTCTCGACGTTTCTTCTCAACGCCTTGTCTACAAAACTGCCGCCGAGGTTTTGGTGGAACGTGATGACATTGCAAGCAAAGGTCTCACTCTTCCCGCGGTGCGACTCGTGTTACCCGTCGAGGTGACTGCATCAAACGACACCAACACATTTTTGGCCGCAGCCAAAGCGATTTCTTCGTCTCCGGGTATTGCCTCTGTCGATCTTGCCCAGCCTCAAGTACTGAACGACACTGTGCCCACCGTGTCATTTGCCAAAGGGCCCGCCACCGTCAATACCGATCGGGTTGCCAGTATTCGCGCAGCTCGCATTGAGTTGAATTCGATTTCATCGAT
>WLEX01000011.1 GCA_009704065.1 Actinomycetota bacterium | reverse complement strand
TGGTTGCAGAGAAGGAAGTACTGCACCCGCTGTGGTGTTGAGAGTTTCCTTTGCATGGCCCGCCAAAATAAATGCATCTCGTTCTAGCGCCGTCACGAGTCGCTCGCGTTCCACCTTTGCAACAAATGACGCAAGTGGGATGCTGAATACCACCAAGATAAGAGTGGCAACGGTAAGCAAAGCGCCAACGAGGCGAGACTTCACTTGGTCACCTCTACGAACTTAAAGCCAACTCCACGAACAGCCTGAATCCAATCAGGACTTCCTAGCTTCTTACGAATTGATGCAATGTGTGCATCAAGCGTTTTAGTTGTGCCGTACCAATTTGTATCCCATACATGTTCCAAAATGTCGTTGCGACGAAACACCACGCCAGGTTCTGCACATAAAAAGGCAAGCAAGTCGAACTCTTTAGCAGTGAGAGATATCTCGTCGCCATCGAGTCTTGCTGTGTGGGTCCGTTCATCGACGACGACCCGAGCGTCTCTAACTGGCTCTGCATCGCTATGTGATTCACCATTGCGCCGAGTAACGGCACGAATACGTGCAAGAAGTTCTCGCTGACTAAATGGTTTCACCACATAATCATCTGCTCCAAGCTCAAGACCAAGAACACGGTCGAGTTCATCGCCTCGAGCACTCACGATGATGATGGGTGTTGATGAGGTCTCCCGAATAATTCTTGATGCATCGAGACCATCCATATCGGGCAGTCCAAGATCCATCAAGATGACGTCAAATGATGTTGTTTGGGCCGCAAGAATTGCATCTGTGCCAGTTCCTACATGGGTGACCTGCAAACCAGCATTTGATAATGACAACCTCACTGTTTGAGCGATAGAAGCATCGTCTTCAACCAGGAGCACGTTCACAACTCCATTGTGCCTCATTCTTAGCCATGACGCCCCACACAATGGTCACTTGCGGATTTGGATGAATCTTGGATATTCCCACACCATCCCCTGTATGTACCCCTCGTACTCTGATGAACAAGGGCCACCGGTCCACAAAGGAGAAAATCAGATGAAGGTAGGAATTGCCACCACCCTCTCGATCGCAGGGGTACTTGCAGCAGGGGCGTCCGCATTTGCGGTCAACACCAGCGTGCTCGGATCATCCTCCCCTGTCGCTTCATCAATAGTTGGAGCAGCGAACTCTCAAGGAGCAGACAACATTGTTCTGGCTTCCAACTCAGGTGCAGTGTCCGAACAATCCGGCCCCACCCCCATTTCATCTTCCGCAGTGAGCAATTCAGTCACCACCTATCAAGTGGGTTCATCAGGATCGGTTGTCATCGACACCACGTCTGGGGCCATCGTGGTGACCAACGTGATGCCTGCAGCCGGTTGGACATCAGAACCTGCTCGCACAGAACCAAACGGTGATGTGAAAGTCCATTTTTTGTCGAGTGATTCACGTGTCGAATTTGTTGCTCGTCTCATAAACGGCAAAGTTGAAATCAGCGCAACAACCGATACTCGGCCTGCGGTCAACACCCCACCAAATGGTTCTGGTGTTGCACCTGCGCCTGCAGCGAATCCGACAAAGCCAAGTGCGTCATATTCGGAAAAAGATGACGACCACAAAGAAGACGGTGACGATCGCGAAGACCACGAACACGAGCGTGATGGGGATGATGATTAATCATGATTGACCCTCTACTTAATCGCTCCATGAACACACCAGTTCCTCCCCCACCCGCCGTGGCTCGCACTACCCGCACCAGCTCTCGACGCAAGCACCCAGCTATGAGTGCCCGCATCTTGGCTCTCGGACTTTCCACCACTGCCCTCATTGGCATGACCACTGGATATTCCCTTGCACAGAAAAAGTCAGCGGTTCAACCAGTTACTAGCAACTTCAATGTTGTTGGCGCTGGACTGAAGACCCCTATCGACACTGGAATTGTTACGAACAACGCGGTGCCCACCACAACTACACCGAATGTGGTTGTAGTACCGGTACCTCAGGCAGGGTCCGCCACTCCAAGCACCGTGCTAGCACCTGTTCAAACTCAAGCGCCCACTGTTCAAAAGAGCAATGGTTCACGGTAAGAGATGAACCTACTTGCTCCCCTGACTGCGCGGTTATCACGTCGCTGCATGGGAGTGCATTGCGTAGCAACAATTACTGGCCCTACAGCCACAGCTATAGCGAAGGACTGTCTTGATCAGATTGATCATTACGAGCAACTGTGGAGTCGATTCATTTCGAGTAGCGATATCTCTCGCCTAAATAATGCAAAAGGTCAGCCCGTATGGGTGGATCCTCTTACTGTGCAGTTGATCTCATATTTGATTGCAGCTCACGAACAAACCAATGGGGCTTTCAATCCCACTTTGTTGCCGCTCCAAATTCACGACGGTGATTTTCGCTCTCTGGTAGACAAAAAGGTCAGTTCCATCGCAAGCGATTCACACCCCTTCACAGACTTGACGGCAATTGCCTTCCTTGCTGATGGTCGTGTCTCTCTGCCAGAACATATGACACTCGATGCTGGTGGTTTAGCAAAAGGTTTTACGGCTGATCTTGTAGTAGCCCATGCACTCTCAATGGGAGCCACGAGCGCTTGCATCAACATCGGCGGCGACATGGCCATATTGACGCCTGTTGACGCGGGATGGGTCACTGAAATCACTCACCCGACCAATCATGAGAGAACAGTTTCTTCCATCAGTGTTTCTCACGGAGGAATTGCTACTTCCACCACAAATGCACGACTTCGTGGACATCGTGGAATCACTTCTCACATATTCACCTCAGAGGGTCCTCTACCTTGTGACAAAACAGTTAGCGCAACGGTTGTTGCTAGCTCTGCTGCTTGGGCAGATGCATGGACAAAGTATGCAATCAGCACCCCCGTAGCTACTGCATTGGCAATACTAGAGAGCAAGGGCTTTGCCGGGCTTCTCATCGACGCTCAAGACAATGTCTTCACAACAACCAATTGGAGCAATTTCTCTCATGAATAACCATCTGTGGTGGAATCTCACTCGCGCATCGGCCAACATCGCCATGATTCTTATCTTGCTCACAGTGTTGTGGGGAATACTGCTTGCAACACGTGTGTTAAAACCCAATGATCGCCCTGCTTGGATTAGAGATCTACACACATGGCTCGGTGGTCTTGCCGTTTCTTTCAGCGTTATTCATATTCTCACCTTGATTGCCGATTCCTATGTGCACTTCACTTTCGTTTCGGTGCTTGTCCCTTTCACAAGTTCATGGCGCCCATTCCAAGTAAGCCTCGGCATTCTTGCGTTCTACATTTTGGTTGCAGTGCAAGCCAGTTCTCTCATGATGAAAATGATCAGCAAGACCGCTTGGCATCGCATTCACATGGCCTCATACGCACAGTTTCCTCTGGTGATTCTTCATGCACTGACGTCCGGAAGCGATGTGGGCAAAAATTGGTATGCCGGTTTCACCATGTCGGTGGCGATGGTCGGAGCAGCCATCATCGGACTAAGAATTGTGGCGGGCAAAGCATCGACTCGTCGTACAAGCTCTGCCACATCGAAGTAGCAGAGGCAACACCTCGACGAGAGTGAGAACAGTGGTGGGCCCAGCAGGGCTCGAACCTGCGACCAAGGGATTATGAGTCCCCTGCTCTAACCAACTGAGCTATGGGCCCGAAGGTCGAACCGCGGGACGGTCCAACTGGCTCCGGGGGTGGGGCTCGAACCCACGACAAACGGATTAACAGTCCGTTGCTCTGCCAACTGAGCTACCCCGGAAGGGAACCCACACGATACCAGCGCAGGCCACCTGAGCCCAAGGGCAAAGGGCAAAGGGCTATTCGGCGTAGAGAAGGCTGCGCAACCGATGACTCTTTTGGGGATGACGCAAACGAGCCAGGGTCTTTTGTTCGATTTGGCGAATTCTTTCCCGGCTGACGCCTTCTTGCTTAGCCACATCGTCCAGGGTGAGAGGTTCACCATTTGCTATTCCAAATCGTTTTTCCAAAATACGCCGATCGCGAACAGGCAAATCATTGAGCTCAAGTGAAATGACTTCTATGAGATGGTTACGCAGCATGACATCGTCGGGACGCTCGTGGTTATCCTCACCAAATTTGTCACCCCACGTTCCTGAATCTTCATCGCTGCCTACTGGTTCGTCGAGGCTCACGGTGACCGACGAGATCAATTTGAGCTCCTCGATTTTCTCTGCAGGAATCAAAGTTCTTTCAGAAATTTCTGCAAATGTCGGTTCACGTTTTAACTCAACAGTTAATTCACGATCTGCTTTTGTGATGCGATTAAGCATTTCCACAACATGACTTGGCACACGAATTGTGCGCCCCTGATCGGCCATTGCCCGCATCATCGATTGACGAATCCACCAGGTGGCATAGGTAGAGAATTTGAAGCCCTTTTCCCAGTCGTATTTTTCTGCTGCACGCATCAGCCCGATGTTGCCTTCTTGAATGAGATCAAGAAGCTGCAACTCTCGGCCGTCATACTTACGTGCAATTGATACAACGAGGCGGAGATTGGCAGTGATGAGGTGTTCGAATGCACATTCACCCTCACGCACTATGTTGCGCAATTCTCTGCGCTCGGTAGCAGAAAGCACTTTCCCTAGGGATTGATCTCTAGCGACCTGCATGTCACGAATGGCTTTCCCCAGCCTGCGTTCATCTTCAGCGGTAAGAAGATCGACCTGGCCAATTTCTTGTAAATACATTCGCACCGCATCACCTACATCTGCAGTGATGGTTCTAGCAATAGCCACCTTCTTGGTGGGAGCCGTTTGCTCGAAGGTGCCAGACGTGTCTGGTGCGAGATCTGTGATGGAAATAAGTTCTTGTAACACTGATTCCATGTGACGAACCATGGCCAGACTTAGTTCCCTGGTTTTGAAACTTGGGCAGTTTTTTTTAATCAGCCTCAGCAGCTGCCTGGGCTAGCCACTGCAATAACTGCAGGGCTGCCGCCGAAGCCTTGTCGTGCTTGCCCAGATCCTCAAGGGCGTTGCGCACAATGCGATCTTGCTGGATACGGTCGGGGTCGACCCCCATTCGGCGCCGTGAGAGCTCTCTGCGCACAGCTGCACTGATGAGGGCGCGAGATTCAACGAGTGGATCGGCCTCAATGTCGTACACGGCGGCACGTTCTATGACTTCAGCTGCATCTGGGGCAATTCCTTCAAGGGCTCTATGAACATCTCCATCGGCGGCGGCCAAAGCTCTAAAAGCTTCGCGGCTTGCATCGTCGGGAAATAGCTCTTCAATTAGCCAAGGGGCAATGGTGTCCCATTCGTGAATCAGCAGCGACAAAGCGACAAAGCCAGCACCCTCAGGGGCATGCTGGATAGGGGCGGCAACCACCACAGGCGACGAACCGCCGCGATCAGCTACCTTGACCAATTCTCCGGCCGACACCCCGGTGTGACTGGCTACTTGCCCCGCATACAAACGACGCACGTTTGAATCGGGGTGTTCATTCACCAACTCCATTGCTTTACCAGCGAGTCGCGCACGCGACTCGGGTGAGCGCAAGGGGTTTGCATCGAATAACCGCTGTAAACGAAAACCCAAAAATGGCATGGCATCGTTGATCGCCGCAGCGAGTGCTGCAGGATCAGAACTTGCTAGTTCTCCCGGATCTTTTCCTGCTGGAAATTGTGCAACAGAGACTGAGATGTCGTATTTCTTTTCCCAGGCGTAGAACTTGTCGGTTGCGCCTTGGCCCGCAGCATCGGCATCGAACGCCAACACCACATTGCGTGCATATCGTTTCATGAGCTTCACATGATCTTCTGTGAGCGCAGTTCCACAAGTAGCTACTGCTGTTGCAAGCCCACTGCGGTGAAAGCCAATGACGTCGGTGTAGCCCTCACACACAATGATGCGATCCTCTTTCACTACGTTGCCCTTCGCCCAGTTGAGCCCATACAAGGTTCGTGATTTCACATACACAGGGGTTTCGGTTGAGTTTTTGTACTTTGCAGGATCGGTAGAACCAGGAAGAATTCGACCGCCAAAAGCAACGGCGGCGCCATTTTCATCGAAGATGGGGAACATGACGCGTGCACGGAATGAATCTTGAACGCGTCCTGCTTTATTGGTGAAGGCCAAGCCCACTTCGCTCATCATGGCAATCGGCGCATTTAAGGCCTTAGCCAATTGATCCCAATCGTCAGGCGCCCAACCTAAGCGAAAAGATCGAGCAACGTCTCCCGCTAGGCCGCGATCACGCAGATATTCGCGTGCCGCACGCGCATCGGCCGATTCCAACAATCGCTTGTGGTACCAATCGACGGCCTGCTCCATGAGGGCTTGCAGTTCTTTGCGATGTTTGCGTTCGCCGTTACCTGCACCTGATGTGTAGTGAAGTTCGATGCCTGCTTTGCTGGCAATGCGCTCCACCGAACCAACGAAGTCGAGATGCTCCATTTGTTGCACGAATGTGAATACGTCACCTTTGGCACCACAGCCAAAGCACATGTAACGACCCGTCTCATCGTTCACGCTGAATGATGGAGTGCGTTCTGAATGAAAGGGACACAGCCCTACTTGACTGCGACCCGTGCGACGTAATTGGCAATAGGGCGACACAATGTCGGACAAGGTGACAGTGGACCGGACTTTCTGAATGTCGTCCTCTGCAATGCCCATGCCACGACTTTAGTGCGAAGCGGACCTACTTAAGACTTGGCAGGAGGAGTGCTTTTGATAGAGGCCACAATCGAGACAGTCAAAATGAGCGCAATCACCGACAAGGACGCCGCAATGGGCATGTGCCACCAATAGGAGATAGTCATCTTGACGCCCACAAAGGCCAGAATAACGCCGAGACCGGTTTGGAGATATTGGAATCGGTCGCGCATATCGGCGAGCAAGAAGTACAAGGCACGGAGTCCCAGAATTGCAAAAGCATTAGCCGCAAAAGCGATGTACTGCTCATTAGTGACCGCGAGCACTGCTGGTACAGAATCGATTGCAAAAACCACGTCGGTGATTTCAACGAGGACCAAAACAGCGAACAACGGTGTTGCCACCTTCTTACCCAAATTATTCACGGTAAACATTTTTTGACCATCGAGTTCATCGGTGGAAGGCACGAAACGATGGAATATCTTCATCGCGCGACTCTTGGCTGGGTCGAATCCTTCGTCGTGGGTTTGCAGCAACTTGAGACCGGAATACAACAGGAAGATTCCAAAGAAAATCAGTGTGATCTTGAAGGAGTTGATGATTGCAACACCTGCAAAAATAAAACCGATTCGCATGGCGAGTGCACCAAAGATTCCCCAGAACAACACACGATGTTGGTACATCTTCGGCACCTGGAAATGGGCAAAGAGAACTGCCCATACAAACACGTTGTCAACGCTGAGACTCTTCTCAATGAGATAACCACCCATGTATTCGCCAGCTGCTGCTGTTCCGAACTCCCACAGAATTACCAATCCGAAGAGAAGCCCGATGCTGATCCAGACCGCAGATTCAATGGCTGCCTCTTTGGTATGCACCTCGTGTGCTTTTCGGTGAATAACCAGAATGTCGACCAGCAACATAATGGCAAGGACACCAAGAAGGACTGGCCAGTGCCAACCCTCGATCGTGAGATCGACCTTTCCACTAGAAGAAGATGAACCAGCAGCGAGAAGTGTTGCAAATGACATCACGTCACCTTAGTTGCCTATTTTGTATCAGCCTTGTCACCACCGATGACTGCCTGTGCGGCAGAAAGCCGCGCAATAGGCACTCGATAGGGCGAGCAACTCACGTAATTGAGGCCTGCACGGTAAAAAAGACCGATGGATTCTGGGTCTCCGCCATGCTCGCCACAGACCCCCATCTTTAAGCCGCGTTTAGCCTTGCGCCCGCTTGCCGCCGCCATCTTCACTAGTTGTCCGACGCCGTCCTGGTCGATCGACTCGAACGGATTGCGTTGCAGAAGTCCAGCGTCGAGATACGCAGGCATCATTCGACTTTCCACATCGTCTCGACTGAACCCAAATGTCATTTGGGTTAAATCGTTGGTGCCGAAACTGAAGAAATCTGCAAACTCAGCCAATTGATCTGCACATAGCGCTGCACGCGGAGTCTCAATCATTGTTCCGATCGACACCTTGGGACGCTTTACAGGCTTCTGGCCTTTTTTTGCCTTCGGCGCAGGACGCGAATTGATATCGGCAAGAACTTCCTCTACCCAACTACGTGCGAGAGCCAATTCTTCACGGGTCACCGTAAGAGGAATCATGATTTCGACAATTGGCTCAAACCCCTTGGAAGACACTTCATCGGCCGCTTCCATGAGTGCACGTACTTGCATTGCATACAAGCCGGGCTTGATAACTCCGAGGCGAACACCGCGGGTGCCAAGCATGGGGTTTACTTCGCTCCATTCGTGGGCTGCACGCAAGAGTGTGTTTTCTTCCTCTGTTAATCCAGCTGAAGCTTTCTTAATTTCTAATTCTTCGATTCGAGGCAAGAACTCGTGCAACGGAGGATCGAGTAATCGAACGGTGATGGGAAGCCCGGACATTGCTTTGAGCAATTCAACAAAGTCTTCCTTTTGCACTCTTCCTAGTTCTTCAAGCGCCAACTGTTCTTCGCTATCAGATTCGGCAAGGATCATTCGGCGCACAACGTCCAAACGATCGGGGGCCAGGAACATGTGCTCAGTACGACACAGCCCAATTCCTTCTGCACCCAACTCTCTTGCCTTGAGTGCATCTTCAGAAGTGTCGGCATTAGCGCGCACGGCTAATTTTCCTTTCCGCACTTCGTCAGACCATTTCAAGATGGTGGCGAATTCCTTAGGAGGTTTGGACGCTACGAGTTCGAGCTTCCCAAGCATCACTTCACCAGTGGTGCCATCGAGTGAGAGCCAGTCCCCTTCATTTACAGTTACGCCGTTTGCATTAAATGATTTTCCGGAGATCTTTACAGCGTCAGCACCCACGATGGCCGGTGTTCCCCATCCACGCGCCACGACAGCGGCATGACTGACCAGGCCACCCCGAGAGGTGAGAATGCCCTTTGCCACCATCATTCCGTGCACATCTTCAGGGCTTGTTTCCGCACGCACCAAAATGACATCAGTTCCACCCACCACTGCACGCTCTGCGTCGTCGGCGGTAAAGAACACTTGCCCTACCGCAGCACCAGGCGATGCTGCCAATCCTTTGGCAATCCCTTTTTGCTTTTTAGCGAATTGAGGATGCAATACCTGATCGAGATGATCGGCAGTAATTCGCATGATTGCTTCTTTTTTAGAAATCTTCCACGACTTCTTTCCTACACCCGTAGGCGATGTCATATCGACTGCCATCTTTAGTGCAGCTGCACCTGTGCGTTTCCCTACTCGGGTCTGCAGCATCCATAGCTTTCCTTGTTCAATGGTGAACTCAGTGTCACACATATCTTTGTAATGCCGTTCGAGACGAGCGAAGATATCGAGCAGTTCCTCATGAATCTTCGGAAACTTCTTCTTCAGTGCGTTGAGATCTTCCGTATTTCGAATGCCAGCAACGACATCTTCACCTTGCGCATTGACCAAGAAGTCACCGTACGGTTTTTCCTCGCCCGTTGCAGCGTTGCGGGTAAACCCCACTCCGGTTCCCGAGTTATCGTCACGATTTCCAAACACCATCGCCTGAACGTTGACAGCCGTGCCTAATTCGTGACTGATTTTTTCACGCACTCGATATGCAATAGCTCGCGGTCCATTCCACGAACGAAAGACGGCTTCTACGGCCCCTCGCAATTGTTTGGCTGGATCCTGCGGAAATGGTTTGCCCGTTTCCGCAGCAATTGCCTTTTTGTATTCCTCACATAAATCTCGTAGAGCAGCGGCAGGAATATCTGCATCGGTTACTGCATGTGATGCTTGTTTCGCAGCATCGAGTGAGTGTTCAAAAATCTCACCATCAAGTCCCAGCACGATTCGCCCATACATAGCGATGAAGCGGCGATACGAGTCATAGGCAAATCGTTCGTTATTAGTAGTGGCTGCTAATGCAACAACGCTCTTATCGTTTAACCCGAGATTGAGGACAGTGTCCATCATTCCAGGCATAGAAAACTTTGCTCCCGAGCGCACCGAGACGAGAAGAGGATCTTTAGCATCGCCCAATTTGCGACCCATCTTTTTCTCAAGGGTCGCTACATGACGAACAATTTCATCGGTCAAACTTTTTGGCCACCCACCATGCATGTAATCACGGCATGCATCGGTACTGATAGTGAAACCGTGCGGCACTGGCAGCTGCAACACGCTCATCATCTCTGCGAGGTTCGCACCCTTTCCGCCCAAAAGATCTTTGTACTCCATCGGAGGGCGGCGGTGTTTATGATCGAATGCGAATACGTATGTCACAAGCAAAAGTCTAGGCAATGGTCAAGTGGGCCAAGGGTGCCACATGCGTTACTTTATGAGTGCAACGCTTCCCCACTTGTGGCGGCTCGGCTTAATCGAGCAAGCGCAACAGTGGAACCAACAGAGGTGACTGTGCCCATTGTTTGTCCGTCTTCTTCGATGCGAGCACCAACTCCAAGACCTTCGCGGGCAAGTGCTCGCAGAACGACTGGTGCAGATGTGCCTCGCGAATCCATTCGTTCCACCAATTCCTGCCCTGGATAACATCCCTTTGTGAAACTCACAGCCACAGAAAGCACCCCTGTGGTTCCCGGGATATCGCCCACCAAAATGTCGAGACCTACTGCAGGCCATCGCGCGTCGACTCGCAGGTAATCAATATGTTCAGGTTCAGTTTGTTCGCCACAGGACGGCATATCGGCGAGCAGTCCAACTACATCAACTTCGTGTAGAGATCCCCAATGCGGAGTGGCGCGACCAACCCCCTCACCGACTACAGCAACTGCATCATCGCCACGAAAAGCCCGTACTACCCAATCGCTTTCACGCATGGCCACCTTGGCGCGTAATACGAAGCGCTGCAAACGGGTGATGACCGCGGGCCCCATGCCGTTCTCTGTATCAAGAGTAAAAACCGTGTCGGCATGACGAACAACTCGCACGAGTGCCGACACTTGACCAGTTGGTTCGAGCAACAAACTATGAGCACTTGCGCCAATAGCCAATGAAGCAATGTCATTAGCTAATTGAGAATGCAAAAAAGATTGTGCATCGTCACCTTGAACAAGAACTACATCGCGATTGAGGTCGGCCCATACCAATGAGGTCATGCGCTGGTCCCCGCTTCGCGGCGTCGTAATGTCATTCGTTCTGCAGCAGGAATAGTGGCAAGCAATGCTCTCGCTTTATTTGCGCACTCAAGATCTTCATCTGCAGGATCGCTATCGGCCACTACTCCGGCACCGGCTTGCAGACTTGCAAACTCCGGACCAACGAACATGGTGCGAATCGCAAGTGCAGTGTCGAGATTGCCTGAGAAGTCGACATAGCCCACTACCCCTGCATAGGGCCCACGTCGAACAGGTTCGAGTTCATCGATAATTTCCATGGCCCGCACTTTGGGTGCGCCACTCACCGTGCCAGCAGGCAGGGTGGCACGCAGTACATCGATCGGGCCAAGTTCTGTTCGCACATCACCTGAGACCTGTGAGGTGAGATGCATGACATGGCTATATCGCTCGAGTGTCATAAGTTCATCCATTTTCACAGTGCCGAATTGGGCAACTCGACCCACATCGTTTCGAGCAAGGTCGACCAACATGATGTGTTCGGCGATTTCTTTCGGATTCTCGCGCAGTTCAGCAGCAAGTCGACGGTCGTGTTCATCGTTTGAGCCTCGCTTACGGGTACCAGCGATGGGGCGAGAAATAACGCGACCATTCACCACTTGCACCATTGGTTCAGGAGAACCACCGACAATGGTGAGCTCTGGCTGACGTACGAAATACATATACGGACTGGGGTTTACTTGACGCAATACGCGATACACGTCGAAGGGATCAGCCTTTAGATCAAGATCAAATCGTTGCGACAAAACGACTTGGAAAATATCTCCTGCGCGAATGTATTCCTTAGCAACCTCAACTGCAGAACGAAATTGTCCGTCGGGCATAGAAGACCGCACCGTCGGTAATACTTCGTCGGCAATGGGAGGTTCCACCGCTGCGTAAGCAAGTGGTCGTCCGAGATCTGTTACCGCTTCATGAACACGCACGACGGCAGCGTCGTATGCCGTTCCAATTTGGTCATCGGTCAGGCCGGCCACCGGAACGCTTTCGAGTAAGTACACACGTTGGCGCCAGTGATCGAATGCTGCAAGCGAACCAATAATGCTGATTGAGGCATCGGGTAATGAACGATCATCGAACGGGGCGTTCGGAAGGTCTTCAATCTCTCGCACCACGTCGTACCCCAGGTGACCCATCAGCCCACCTTGTAGTGGAGGTAGATCAGGGAACAAAGGAGCCCTATAAATGCGCAATAGTTCTTCCATTGCAGCCAACATTCCCTTATCTAGAGGAACGCTTGCCGGGATATCACCCGACGTAGTGAGAACACCGTTGCGCAGAGTCAGTGTGCCGCGAGGATTGCGACCCACAAAGGAATAACGACTCCATCGCTCGCCATGTTCGACTGATTCCAACAGGAACCCATTGCCGTCGCCGACCAACTTAATGAAGGCTGCGACAGGAGTTTCTAGATCGGCCAAAATTTGAGTCCACACGGGAACAACAGTGTGAAGTTTTGCCAGTGCAACAAACTCGTCGCGTGATGGAGTGATGGACGTTGCTGTCATTGCTATGCGCCAAATGACCGATAGAAACACGAGCGCTCACCGGTATGGCACGCACCCTTTCCTTCTTGCTCAACCTTGAAAAGGAGTGTGTCGCCATCACAGTCGTAGTAGGCCTCACGCACAAACTGGCGATCTCCGCTCGTGTCGCCTTTGCGCCACAGCTCTTGACGGCTACGACTGAAGTACACCATTCGACCTTCAGAAAATGTCATACCAAGAGACTCTTCATTCATCCAGGCCATCATCAAAATGTCACCCGTGTCGACGCACTGAGCAATGACCGGAACCAACCCATCGGAATTGTAGGTAACGGAACCGAGCTGCTCGGGGGTGGCAATAATAATGCGGCCAACGCCAGCAGTTTGTTTAGATTCGTCAGCACTCACCACCTGCACGGTACCGTCTTACCCCATGGGAGTAGAAACTGTTTTCCTCGAAACCATCGATGGCGTAGCTATTGAGGCAGATCTCATACGCACCGATGCTGCGATTCCTCGCGCGGTGGTCATTATTGGCCACCCTCATCCCCAATTCGGAGGGGACAAAAATAGCCATGTGGTTCGAGCGTTGCAGGAAGCCGCTTTTAGTGCCGATTGCCATTCCATCGCCATCGACTTTCGCGGAGTGGGCAATTCTGGCGGCTTTCACGACGACGGCGATTCTGAACGACTCGATCTAGCTGCAGCAATCGAATTAGCAGACATGGTGGAGCCGGAGTGTCCCATCATTATGAGCGGCTATTCATTTGGTGCCATGGTGGCATTAAACGTCACCCACCCTTTGATTGCTTCCTGGGTTGCCGTGGCGCCACCACTTTCGTTAATGCCGGCATCTCCACTTGCCGCCAGTAACTATCGGCCCAAATTTGTTGTTGCTGCAGAACACGACCAATACACGCAACCCGAAGCAATGCAAGCGGCAATGCAGACATGGACCAACACCACAATCGATGTCGCCAAGGGCGTAGATCATTTTTTTGCAGTTGATGCGCTGAGCAATTGTTCTGAAGCCATCACAAAAGCTCTCAATTCGTTATAACTACGAAACTGGTCGAACTCGAATTCCGTGGTGTGTCATGTCTGATTTTGCATCAGCAATAGTGAACTCGCCGAAATGAAATATTGATGCAGCGAGTACACCTGTTGCACCTCCATCAATGATGCCATCAGATAGATGAGACAAGGCACCAACGCCGCCACTTGCAATCACAGGCACACCCACTGCATCGGACACTGCGCGCGTGAGGCCAATATCGAAACCGTCACGAGTCC
>WLEX01000109.1 GCA_009704065.1 Actinomycetota bacterium | reverse complement strand
GTAATTCTTTAGACATTTCGTCAAAGACGAAGAAGGACGGCGCTCACTTGGGCGCCGTCCTTCTCTTTGTACTAGGGTAAACACGTTGACGGGAGGGGTCTTCTAGTGAATTTATTTCGTGAAATATTCAAACGCCTCGTAGGCATGAGCGTTGTAGTTGTCATTGCGACATTTCTTCTCTCGTGCCTGATGTGGCTGCTACCGGGAGACCCTGCTTCTTTGCTCGCACCTAGTGCACCAGCTGGAGCTATCGAAGTAATTCGTAAGCAGGTTGGCCTCGATCGTGGAGTCTTCGGCTACTACTGGCAGTGGCTCAGCGGAATGCTCACTGGCGACTTTGGTAAGTATTACCTCGGTGGTGGAACCCGCGAAGTAACAGAAGTAATTCTGCGTACCCTTCCTGTCTCTATCCAACTAATTGTGTACGCACAAGTCGTTGCATTAACTTTCTCCATTCCTTTGGGTCTCATTTCTGCATACAAAGAAAACAGCAAGTTCGACCGCATTGTCAGCAACGTGCTGTTCACCATGGTCTCTTTCCCAGGCTTTGCACTTGCGCTCATTCTTTCCCTCATCTTTGCTGTGCAACTCGGATGGGTAGACCCCATTGGTTACATCAGCCCTACCGAAAATCTTGGACAGCACTTCAAGTTGATGATTCTTCCTGTCGCAAGCCTCGCAGTTGGCCTCACCTCGTCGTACACCCGTTTGTTACGCACAGATGTGATTGCCACTCTGAAAGAGGACTACGTCACGATGGCAGCTTCAAAGGGAATCTCCAATACTCGAGTTCTCTTCAAGCATGTATTCAGACCATCAAGTACCACACTGCTCACTTCTGCGGCACTCAACATGGGTGGTCTCATCGGTGGAACAATCATTATTGAGACCATCTTCGTAATTCCCGGAATCGGCTACGAGATTTTCTACTCCATCGGTGCACGCCAGGTAATTGCGATGCAAACTCTCATCGCTTTGGTGTCATTTGCATACGTGTTCTTCAACACATCAATCGACCTCATCACAACAATCATCGATCCAAGAACGAGAGAGCGCCGTGTCTGATACCCAAGTGCAGCCAGTCATCGAAGTGGTGGCTTCGAAGAAGAAAAAGAAACCAGTCGGTTTTTACATAGCGTCCACATGGATTGGGTTTGTAGTCCTTCTAGGTCTTTTCGGGTGGCTTATCCCCGTACGTAGCTGGGATTCATCCGACTACGACGCACTGGGTGTTGGTCCGTTTTCGCCTCACCATTTCTTGGGCACAACCCAAGATGGCTACGACATGCTTTCAGGCCTAATCAATGGCGCACGGATTTCTGTATTTGTGTCTCTGATTGCAGTGCTCATTGGCGGCTCTATTGGCACCTTTATCGGAGTTACTTCTGCCTATTACCGGGGTATGTACGACCGAGTTGTCACCACCATATTTAACGTGATGCTCTCCATCCCGAACCTTGTGCTCTCCTTGGCGCTGCTTTCAGTGCTTGCGTATTCAGACGAAAATCACCCCACAACCACCGGACGTCGAGTAATGGTTTTGATTCTTTCGTTGATCATCGTCATCATCCCTATTTTGGGACGCATTGGTCGTGGTTCGGCATTGCAGTGGTCAGGCCGTGAATTCGTGCTTGCATCGAAGTCAATGGGTACCAAGAACTTCACCATTATTAAGAAGCACATTCTTCCTAACGTTGCCCCAGCAATTTTGGCCATCGGCTTTCTTGCCATTGGTTCAGTAATGATTGTTGAAGGCTCGCTCGCACTGCTCGGAATTGGTATTCCTGGTGGAGCTAGTTGGGGTTCAATGCTTGCTGCCGGTCGCGGCAACATCGCCTACTCACCACACGAGGTGTACATGCCCGCTTTGTGCATCGCCTTCACGGTTATTTCATGTAACTGGTTCGGCGATTACGTTCGAAATAGTCTTGACAAGAGAGAGGCAAAGATATGAGCATCCTTCTACAAATTGAGGACATGTCTGTTTCCTTTGCTACACCTCGGGGCAACCTGAAGGCTGTTCGCGGAGTAACTATCGACCTAGAAGCCGGTGAAAGCTTGGGTGTGGTTGGTGAATCGGGCTCTGGAAAGACCGTTCTTTCGCGAGCAACCATGGGCCTTTTGCCTGGTTCAGCGATACGTACAGGCACAATCACTTACAAGGGTCAAGTCATCTCCGATCTGCCTGCTAATGAAGTTCGTGACCTGTGGGGTACAGGAATGGCCATGATCTTCCAAGACCCCATGACTGCACTCAACCCTGTTCGACGAATCGGTTCACAGGTCACTGAGAGCCTCACTGTCCGTCTCGGAATGAGCAAGAAGGACGCGAAGCTGAAGGCCATCGAACTACTCAAGCGAGTACGTATCCCCGACCCCGAAGCAATGCTTCGCAAGTTCCCCTACCAGCTTTCTGGTGGTATGCGTCAGCGAATCATGATTGCTATTGCAGTGTCATGTAACCCTGAATTGTTGTTCGCCGACGAACCCACTACAGCTCTCGACGTAACAGTGCAAGCCCAGGTTCTTGAATTGCTCACCGAACTGCGCAAAGAGTTCAACACAGCCATGATTCTTGTTACGCACGACCTTGGAGTTGTTGCCGGCCATACCGACAAAATTGCCGTTATGTATGCGGGTGATGTTGTGGAGTATGCACCCACACGCCAGTTGTTTAACAACATGAAGATGCCATACACCGAGGCGTTGTTGAAGTCGATTCCTCGACTAGAGACACCCACCGGAAGCAGGCTTCCTGTCATCGAAGGTCGTCTTCCAGACCCCACCAAAGATGAGCCTGGTTGCCCATTTGCTAGTCGTTGCCCATACGTCCAAGATAAGTGCCGCGCAGAAAAGCCGCCACTAACCGATGGCGGTAACAAACATTTCTATCGTTGTTGGTTTCCAATCGGAGGAGCAAAGTAATGGCCGGTAGCGGAAAAGCCCATATGCGCCCTGAGGGCGATCGTGTCCTCGTCGTTGAAGATCTCACTGTTGAGTTCAAGATTGCCAAAGACAAAGTTGTCAAGGCTGTTTCTGGCGTCAGTTTCGACCTCATTCGTGGTGAAACACTCGCAGTAGTTGGCGAGTCTGGCTGCGGCAAGTCAACACTTGGTAAAGCAATCTTGCAATTGCCAAAGCCCACCAGTGGCTCTGTCAATTTCTTGTCCGAAGAGCTCACCACCATGTCGAAGCACGATCTGCGCGAACGTCGCCCTTCCATGCAAATGATTTTTCAGGACCCCGTCAGTTCACTCGACCCTCGCCTACCTGTCAGCGAAGTTCTTGCTGAACCACTCAAAGTGTGGAACAAAGGAAACCAAGTTGAAATCGACGCAAAGATCGATGAACTACTCAACGCGGTAAACCTTGATCCGAAAGTTGTTCGCGATCGTCGTTCGTATGAATTCTCAGGCGGACAGTGCCAGCGAATCAGTATCGCTCGATCGTTAGCACTCGACCCAACCATGATTATTTGCGATGAGCCAGTGTCTGCACTCGACGTTTCAGTCCAGGCCCAGATTCTCAACTTGTTGCAAGACATGAAAGACCGCTACGGCCTTACTTTGATCTTTATTTCTCACGACCTCGCAGTGGTCAAGGCTGTCAGCACACGCGTGATGGTTATGTATCTAGGAAAAGTATGTGAAGTGGCGCCTCCCGACGAGCTGTACCTCAACACGAAGCATCACTACACAAAAGCGCTCGTTGGTTCAGTACCGATCCCCGATCCTGATCGTGCAGTTACTAAGGGCCTCATCATGGGTGAGCCACCTTCTCCCATGAATCCACCAAGTGGATGTCGCTTCCGCACACGTTGCCCAGCTGCAACCGAGCTCTGCGCGAACGAGGAGCCACAACTTCGTGAAGTGTCTCTTGGGCATTTTGTTGCCTGCCATCACCCCATCGATTAAACATCTATAACTCTCGCTGCATGTTCTCCTAGGAGTACGGTTGCGACATGCCTCGTAAGCCTCCTTTTGAATACAAGTGGGTAGTTGCTGTCATCTTTGTGGTTGGTCTCTTTATGGAGATTCTCGACACCACCATTGTGAACGTAGCCATCCCTACCCTTGCCCACGACTTCCGTGTGACCGGTGCAGGAATTGAGTGGGTCGTCCTTGGATATCTATTGTCCATCGCAGTGTGGATTCCGTCTTCGGGCTGGATTGGTGATCGTTTCGGAACAAAGAAGACGTTCTTATTTGCTCTCTTTATGTTCACGCTGGCTTCTATGTTGTGCGGCCAAGCAAACAGCATCGGTGAACTCATCGCCTTCAGGCTGCTGCAAGGTATAGGTGGCGGCATGTTAACCCCGGTCGGAACAGCGATGCTCTACCGCGCTTTTCCCCCCGAAGAACGCGCCCGGGCCTCTACCGTGCTAATTATCCCCACCGTGGTGGCACCCGCGCTAGGACCCATTGTTGGTGGCTTGCTTATCGACCACTTGTCGTGGCGCTGGATTTTCTATGTCAATGTGCCCATCGGGCTGGCAGGCTTCATTTTTGGTGCCTTGTACTTACGCGAGAGCAAGGAAGAAACTGCTGGTTCTTTCGACATAGCCGGCTTTCTGCTTGCGGCTGGTGGGCTCGCCTCGTTCCTCTATGCACTATCTCAAGGCCCCGACAAGGGTTGGGTCTCTACAGAGGTACTAGCTACAGGCATTGGAGGCATTGCACTCCTTATTGCCATGGTGGCTGTGGAACTTCGCGTGACGCAACCAATGCTGTCGCTTCGCTTATATCGCGATCGAATGTTCCGCAATTCGAACATGGTCAACACATTTTCGTATGCAAGTTTCGCCGCGTTTCTATTTTTGCTTCCGCAGTTCTTGCAGAGCCTTCTCGGATACAGCGCTCTTAAATCGGGTCTCACCACTTTCCCCCAAGCAGTGGGAGTCATTGTCACGAGCCAAATTGTAGGCAGGCTCTATCACACAATTGGGCCTCGTCGATTAGCGACTGTCGGACTCATTCTTGTCAGTGTTTCAAACATTCCTTTCCTGTTCATTACCTTGGG
>WLEX01000108.1 GCA_009704065.1 Actinomycetota bacterium | reverse complement strand
CTAAATGCACCGGTGTATCCGCCGACCACAGTTTTCTTCGGGCCGTTGATGGGATCAAATGTTGGCGTGTCGTGCAGATGCTTTTCGTCATCGTCTTCTGCAGGTGAATAGCCACGACCCTTTTGAGTGAGCACGTGCACCACAATGGCGCCTTCACCTTCACGAGCAAGTGCGGCACGGAATGCATCTTCCATCTCTTCAATGTTGTGACCATCGAATGGGCCGACATAACGAATACCGAGCGCTTCGAAGAAAGAAGGAGGTTGCAAGAATTCACGAACGGCAGCTTTGAATGCTTCCATTCCTTGTTCTGCTTGCTTGCCGACCACAGGAATATCGCGAAGGAACGCTTCGATCTTGCGTTGGCGACGCACGTAGACAGGGTTCAAACGAATGTTGGTGAGACCGCGTGACATTTTGCGCGTGATGCGATCAGTCATCTTTGGTTTTTGAGTTGGTGCCTCCGCGTCGAAGTCCATTGCTGCAGTGAGATTAGAAATCGTGGGGGCGTAGCTACGGCCATTGTCGTTCAACACGATGATGACGCGGCTCTTCGAATGACCAAGGTTGTTGAGTGCTTCGTATGCCATACCGCCGGTCATGGATCCGTCGCCGATCACCGCAACAATGTGACGATGCTTCGCAACGCCGGCTTCGCGTGCAACAGCTAGACCATGTGCATACGACAACACAGTGGATGCGTGAGAGTTTTCAATGAAGTCGTGACGTGACTCTTCGCGGCTGGGGTACCCCGAGATGCCGCCTTGTTGGCGCAACTGAGCAAACCCTGATTTACGGCCTGTAAGAATTTTGTGCACGTACGACTGATGGCCGGTATCCCACAAGATGGCATCGAGTGGACTTTCGAACACGCGGTGAAGAGCGATTGATAATTCGACTGCTCCGAGATTGGAACCAAGGTGACCGCCCGTTTCGCTGACGGCATGCACGATGAAGTCACGAATCTCGGTGGATAAATCTGCCAATTGGGCAGGCGTGAGACCCTGTAGATCGGCGGGCTCGGAGATGTGGTCGAGAATCGCCATGGGTTCCAAGGCTATCTCTACGAGGCGATGTGCCCTTAGTGACGCAGGCTACGGTGCCCCTATGGCTGACATCTTTGATCTACACGGAAAGGTGGCCTTGGTCACCGGAGGCAACGGCGGCATTGGGCTCGGAATGGCTCGCGGGCTGGCGAGTCGCGGGTGCGATATTGCGATCTGGGGCACGAATGCCTCGAAGAATGCAACGGCACGGGCCGAACTAGAAGCGATGGGTGTGCGGGTTGCTGACTTCATATGTGATGTGGGCGACCAAGAACAAGTGAAGGCCTCGTTTGCGGCCACGGTGGAAGCGCTCGGTCGTGTGGATTCATGTTTTGTGAATGCAGGTGTGGGCGGGCACGCCGAGAGTTTCGTATCGATGACCGATGACGAGTGGCATCGCGTGATGCGCGTGAACTTAGATGGCGCGTTTTATACGGCCCAAGTTGCGGTGCAACACATGGTAGCGGCCGGCAATGGTGGGGCAGTGGTGTTCACAACGTCGGGTTCTGCTTATTACGGACAAGCGCGTGGGCAGCATTACGGAGCATCGAAAGCCGGTGTGATCTCCATGATGAAAGCAATTGCAGTAGAACATGCGCGCCATGGCATTCGATGCAATGCAATTTTGCCTGGCTGGATTGAAAGCGACATGACTCAAGCAGCATTGGGGTGGGACACATTTATTGCAAAAGTATTGCCGCGTGTTCCGATGCGTCGATGGGGAGACCCAAATGATTTTTCAGGAATCGCTGCGTATTTTGCAAGCGACGCCAGCAAGTATCACACCGGCGACGTAATTACGATCGACGGCGGCTACCACAGCTTCTAATTATTTGACGCCGGCGGCGGGGTGACCGAGGCGCAACAATTCAAACTTGGCATCTTGGCGACGTTGGTTCCATGTGTGTAACCAACCACCAAGTGCAAAGCCGGCACCGAGTGCCACTAATCCGCCTACGCCATCGAGCCAGAAATGGTTTGCGGTAACCACGATGCACAGCAAGGTAAGAGCTGGATACAACAACACGGCCGCGCGTACCCATTTACGACGTGCGAGTGGCCAAATGCCAAACGCACACCACGATGCCCAACCGATGTGAAGGCTTGGCATAGCGGCGTACTGGTTCGACATTTTTGCGATGCCACCGGAATTGAAATCCCATGGGCCACCATGCACTTCGAGCGTGTCGACAAATCCAAAGTTGGTAGCGCCGTTGTAGTTACGCAATGGGGTTTCAATACATGCTCCGCCAAAAGTGGTGCTTGTTTCTGATGCGGTGGGGCAGGGTGCGTCGAGCAGGCGCGGCGGCATGAGGGGAAACAAAGCAAAGCCAATGATGGCAAGGCCGGTCATGGCAGCCAGTGCATTGCGAAAGAGGGGGAATACATCTTTACGACGGCGATACAACACGATGAACACACCAATGGTGACAGCGAAGTGGGCTGTGCCGTAATAGGTGTTCATGGCCTGCAAGAACCATTTATACGGAAGGAACCATTGCTGCACGGATTCTTCGTGGAATAGCCCAAGAGCGCGTTCGAACCGAATGACCTTGAGTGCATTAGTAAAGGAATGAAGAGGGACGTCGCTGCCCTTCACATTGATAGAACCGAAACGGTTACGGGTGATCGAATAGAGAAGGTAGAAACTGGCCATGATGGCGGCTTCTTTCCACCAGCGGGTCTGGTGTTCGCGGGCCTCGTCGTTGGCCATCGATGAAGAAAGTGCGTCGCTCATTGGTGCCCCTACATTACGGCCTGCCGTGGGCCACCCCCGTGACGGGCTCAGTAGGATGAGGGTCGTGAGTCTCATAGATCTGTCGCAAGAGTTCGATTCAGCCGTGTTATCGCGGGTGCTAGCAAAGGGAAGGTCTACGGGCGCTGGTTTTTCCGAGGTCTTTATCGAGGACAAACGTTCCATGGGCGCCGGCCTCGATGATGGTCGTGTTGAGCAAGTCTCGAGTGGTCGTGATTCGGGTGCAGGTATCCGCGTAATTAATGGTGAGACCACTGGTTTTGCCTACACCGCCGATTTAAGTGAAGCGGGCCTCATGGCAGCAGCCGAAGCAGCAGCTGCCGCAGCAAGTGGTGGCGATGGTGGCACACACACTGTTGCGCTCGGTGCACCAAAGCGCAACAAAGTAAACGACGTACGCATTTTCCCGAACAGTGTCCCGAAAGCACGCAAAGTTGAACTGTTGAGCATTGCAAACGATGCAGCTCGCGGAATCGATTCGAGCATTGTGCAAGTGTCGGCCGGATATTCCGATGCAACACGGCGCATTCTTATTGCAAACTCCGATGGAGTGTTTGCCACCGACGAACAAGTACGCACCATTTTCCGTGTGAGTGCTGTGGCTAATGGCGATGCAGGTATGCAAACCGGGTACGACTCATTGGGTCACACCATCGGATTTGAATTGTTCGACGAAGAAGATGTTGCCGAGTTGGCCGAGCGTGCTGCTCGCCAGGCAGTAACTAAATTGCGTGCACGCCCTGCACCAAGTGGTGCGTTGCAAGTTGTTATCAAGTGTGGTTCAGGCGGCGTGTTATTTCACGAAGCGTGTGGCCATGGCTTAGAGGCAGACCTTGTTGCTCGTGGCGCCAGTGTGTATGCAAACCGCGTGGGCGATCAGGTGGCATCACCGCTGGTAACACTTGTTGATGATGGCAGCATGAGTCGTGAATGGGGAGCGATTGGCATTGATGATGAAGGTCATGCAAGCCAACGCAATGTTCTCATTCAAGATGGTGTGCTTACCGATTACATGTGGGATCACATTCGTGCGAGCAAAGAAGGCCGTGCACCAAGTGGCAACGGACGTCGCCAAAGCTACGAACACCTACCCATGGTGCGCATGACCAACACGTTTGTGTTGAACGGCACCGACGAACCAGATGACATTGTGCGTGCAACCGAGTACGGCGTATATGTGGCAAAGCTGGGTGGCGGACAAGTGAACACTGCAAGCGGTGACTTTGTGTTTGGTATGACCGAGGCGTATCTCATTGAGAATGGTGAAATTACTGAGCCATTGCGCGAAAGCAATCTCATTGGAAACGGCCCGCAAGTATTGGCCGATATCGACATGTTGGCTAACGACTTCGCTATGGGTAACCCCGGTATGTGTGGCAAAGACGGACAAGGTGTTCCCGTAGGTGATGGCCAACCAACATTGCGTGTGAAGTCACTCACCATTGGTGGAACTGCAGCATGAGCCGTCACACTGTTGATGATTTACAAGCGATAGCCGATGCCATTGTTGCAATGGCATTGCCAGGCGAAGAGATTGAAGCCAATGTGTCGCGTTCGCGCGAAACAGATATTCGTGTGTACAACGGCGAAGTTGAACACTTTGTATCTGCACAAAGCCAAGGCATCAGTGTGCGAGTGATTGTGGAGGGCCGTACAGGTTCGAGCCACGCCGGCACACTCGATGAAACTGCATGGCGCGAAGTGTTGGCAGAAGCTCGTGAGAACGCCACCTTGGGTGGATCTGACGAATGGGCTGGCCTTGCTGAACCCGATGGTGTTGCCATTGTGGAACAAGAACTCTGGGACGACGACCTTGCTGCATTCGACACTGCGAAGAAGATTCAGATTGCAAAAGATTTAGAGCAGTTTGCGATTTCTGCAGACCCTCGCGTACGTATTGATGATTCGAACTATTCCGATGGCTCTAGTGAAGATGCGTTTGCTACTACCAAGGGAATTCGCACCAGCGGCCGCAGCAATAGTTGCTATGCAAGTGTCAGCGTGATGGCCGACGACAACGGCGAAACACAAACTGGTTGGGCGTATGCACTGGGCAAGAACCCTGCACTGTTCGATTTGGCAAAAGCAGGTGCAGAAGCCGCGAAGAAAGCAACAGGATTGCTTGGCGCAGTAAAGCCACCGAGCAAGCGCACCACTGTGGTGCTCGACCCAATGGTTACTGCGCAATTCATGGGAATCATTGGTTCTACCTTGAAT
>WLEX01000107.1 GCA_009704065.1 Actinomycetota bacterium | reverse complement strand
CCGCGATAACCCGTGAGAGTGCCGTCGGCGCTCAGTGCCTTGAGACCATCTTCAATGCGAGTGCCAATGTGATTGGCACGTTCTACAAGACCTTCACGTTCCATGATGGCAAGGTTGGTGAGTGCGGCAGCACACACAGTGGCATGACCTGAGTAGGTGTAGCCATGGCGCAAGAAGAATGCGGGGTCAGCGGTGAGTGCGTTATTGATGGCAGGGCCAGTGATCACACCGCCTAATGGTTGGTACCCACTGGTGACACCCTTTGCAAACGTAATCATGTCGGGGGTGACGCCGTAATAGGTGGCGCCAAACCATTCACCGAGGCGACCAAACCCTGTGATCACTTCATCGAAGATAAGGAATGCTCCATTGTCGTCGCACAAACGACGAAGTGCAATGAGATATTCAGTGCTCGACGGCCATACACCGCCAGCACCTTGCAATGGCTCTGCAATAACAGCGGCAATGTTGCCTTTGTTTTGTTGGAAGGCAACAGACATAGCTTCAATATCGTCGGCATCTACTTGCATCACGCCTTCGAGCAGTGTGCCGTATCCAATTTTGTTGAGTGGTAATCCTTGTGCACTGGTGCCGCCGTAGTTGGTTCCGTGATATCCGCGATTACGAGAAATGATGACGGTGCGTTCGGGGTGACCGGCTTGAATTTGTGCAGTGCGGGCAATCTTCATTGCTGTATCAATTGATTCTGATCCACTGCCACACAGAAACACTCGCGAATCAGGAATAGGGGACAGTGATGAGATTTTTGCTGCGACTGCTTCGGCTAGCGGGTTAGTAAATGGATCGAATGTGGAATACGTTTCGAGTGTATTGACCTGTGCTGCGATGGCGTCGGCCATTTCTTTGCGTCCATGGCCGATTTGGCAGTACCACAGGCTGCCAATACTGTCGATGTATTCGTTTCCCTTGTCGTCCCACAAGAGGGCACCTTCGCCTTTGATGATGTTGATAAACGCATCGGAAGTTGGCTTGGCAAACGAGTGAAGGAAGCGACTTGGCATGTGTCTACTGTACGCCAGCAGATGCTGGCGAGAAGTTAGATGCGTTCGATGATGGTGGCTGTTCCCATGCCACCGCCGGTGCACATGGTGATGAGGCCAGTGGTCTTGTCTTGGCGCTCGAGCTCGTCGACCAGTGTGCCAATGAGCATGGCGCCGGTTGCGCCGATGGGGTGTCCGAGTGCCATTGCGCCGCCGTTCACGTTGACCTTTGCAGGATCAACGCCGGTGTCTTTGAAGAACTTCAAGACCACTGCAGCGAATGCTTCGTTCACTTCGAACAAGTCAATGTCATCGAATGTCATGCCGGCCTTTTTCAGAACAAGCTTTGCAGCAGGTCCGGGAGCGGTGAGCATGATGACGGGTTCAGTGCCCGCAACGGCGCTCATGATGATGCGTGCGCGTGGCTTCAAGCCGTGTGCTTTTGCATAGTCGGGTGACGTAACAAGAACTGCTGCACCACCATCGACAACACCTGAAGAGTTTCCGCCATGGTGAACATGGTTGATGCCTGCGATGTGTGGGTAAGCAAGACGAGCTGTTTCATCGATGCTGAGACCTTCGGGGTCTTTTTTGTAGCCGCCCATGCCTTCAAAGCTCGGTGTGAGCTTTGCAAGGTCGGCAAGTGTGGTGCCGGCACGTGGGTGCTCGTCAACGGCAAGTGCAAGAGTGCCGTCATCGTGGAAGATAGGAATGAGTGAGCGTTCGAAACGGCCTTCAGCAATTGCTATTTGTGCACGACGCTGACTTTCTACTGCAAGCGCATCGCACTGCTCACGTGAGAAACCTTCAACGGTGGCAATGAGGTCTGCAGAAATTCCCTGCGGCACCATGTTGTACTGATCGCGAAGGTGATTGTTGTTGGCAGTGAAGCCGTCGACATGCATAGGTGATGGACGAGACATCGACTCGATGCCACCAGCAACCACGATGTCTTGCATGCCGCTCAACACGCCCATGGCAGCAAAGTTGACTGCTTGTTGGCCGGAACCACAGAAACGGTTGAGGGTGACGCCGGGGGCTTCCAGTGCCCAGCCGGCATCGAGTGCCGACATGCGAGCAATGTCCATGCTGTGGTCGCCGCTGCCAGCGCCACATCCCATCACTACGTCATCCACTTCGGCGGTATCAAAACCAACACGATCCTTCAGGCCATTAAGAACCTGGGCCAAGATGCGTTGAGGGTGCACGTTGTGCAGGGCACCGGTTTCCTTACCCTTGCCTCGAGGTGAGCGAACTGCGTCGATAATCCAAGCTTCACGTTCCATGGGGTCCCCTTTGTTGTGGCCTGCAGTGCAGGCGCCATGCGGTGTACGGACTAAACCTTATGGCACGGCATTCACCGCCAACCTATTGAGGAGACCTCCTATGGCTCAGTTTGAAACCCTTGCAGTGTCAGTCGATGGAGCAATCGGCAGGCTGCAAATGGCGCGACCTGATCGTCTAAATGCTCTGTCTCGCCAGGTGATGAAAGATATGGCTGCAGCCTCGCGATGGTTCGACGAACAACGCGACGTGAAGGTTGTGGTGGTTTCGGGGCAGGGGCGCTCCTTTTGTGCCGGATTCGACCTGAATGATTTTTCCAATCCTGACCCTGAGTTTGGAGTCCGAGAAAGTGCCGACCTTGGTCGGTTGATGGCTGAAGCTGTCACAAATATGAATGCGCTCACCATCGCAGCAATTCAAGGGCACTGCATTGGTGGTGGAGTAGTGATTGCTGCAAGTTGTGATCTTCGTGTTGCTGCTGACACCGCAATGTTTTCCATTCCCGAAGTTGATCTTGGTATTCCTTTGGCGTGGGGTGGTATCCCTCGTTTGGTGCGCGAGATTGGTCCGGCAGCTACCAAAGAGTTGGTTCTTACATGCCGTCCGTTTTACCCACCCGAAGCAAAGTCTCTTGGGTTTCTCAACACCATTGTTTCTGAAGCAGAACTTGTTGCATATGTTGAAGCATTGGCGCAGTCGCTAGCAGCAAAACCCGGGTACTCATTACGCACAACGAAGCAACAAGTGAATGCAGTGACAGAAGAGATGATTGGAACAGCACGTAACGCCAACGATGCCGACTCACTAGTTATCGCAACATACGATCCAGAAAGTCGTGCAGCGAGTGCTGCATATTTGAAATCGAAGAACAAAGCGTAGGGTTGTGAAATGAGCAAAGTCACCAAAGTTTTTGTGCACGGTAATCCTGAAACATCAGCGATCTGGTCGCTGCTTGTTTCAGAACTTGCCCGTCGTGGCGTAGAAAACATTGTGTTGCTCACTCCGCCTGGTTTTGGTGCGCCTTCACCTACAGGATGGGGTGGCACCGTTCGCGAATATCGTGACTGGCTCATAGGTGAACTCGACAGCATTGATGGTTCAATTGATTTGGTGGGACATGACTGGGGAGCGGGTCATGTGTTTGGCGTGTTAAGTGAACGCCCCGACATTGTTCGTAGTTGGGCTGCCGATTGTGCGGGTCTCTTACATGCTGATTACCAATGGCACGATGCAGCACAAGGTTGGCAGGCACCTGACCTAGGTGAACAAATGGTGGCTGGCATGGTGGCCATGCCCGATGAACAATTTGTTGAAGCATTCAGTGGATTAGGAATGACAGCTGAAATTGCTGCTGAAGTGAAGCGTCATATCAATGACGACATGGCGCGTTGCGTATTGGCGTTGTATCGCGATGCTGCTCAGCCCGTGATGGCACAGTTAGGGCAACAATTTCTTGCCGCGCAACCATCGAATGGCTTAGTGATTATTGCCGAAGGTGATCATTTTGCAGGGTCAGTGGAAATGATGACATCTATGGCGCACAGTGTGAACGCCGATGTTGCCACTATTGCCGATGTGGGACATTGGTGGATGTGTCAGCAACCTTCACAAGCCGCCGACATCTTGATGGCTCACTGGGAGAAGTTCGACTAGTTCTTGTATGCGGCAACGATCGGTGCAAGCTCGGTGGGAGTTGCGCCATGCATAATCACGCCGTCACAACCAAGTGCGAACTGATGACGAATGGCAGCAACACATTGTTCGGGTGTGCCGCTTGCCGATGGAGCTAGCCATTCTTGTGGAATGAGGGGAGCGACCCGCTCTAAGTCTTCGGTTGTTCCTTTTGCATCGAGTGCACCAGGAAATGTGCGCACGAATTCATCGTCACGGAATTTCCTCAATACTTCAGGATCCCAGTTGTTGGTAGTGACCATGAGGTCGCCGTATGCCTGCAGATATGTAGCAAGTCGGCCCACAGTTTTCTTTAAGCGAAGGGCCGGATCGATGTGGTCACCAATGGTGGCAAAACACGACCACACTTTTACGGTGTCGGGATCACGTCCTGCTTGTTCAGCTGAACGTTTCACAGTATTCACTGCACGCTCGGTTGTCTCGTCGGTGAAGAACGTATGCAAGATCACGTTGTCGTAGGCACGACCCGCCATCTCTAATGTCTTTTGCCCAAAGGCTGTGACGCTGAGAGGGATGTCGAGATCGAAAGCTGGGTCGAGGCGTAAGACGGGGTACGTGCCGGTGAGGTCTGCGTAGTTCATCACGGTTTCTCCGTGCCACAGCTTGCGCATGAGGTATGCGAATTGCTCCATGGAGTCTGTTGTTGCAAGCGGCATGCCGTATGCCTTGAACATGGCGTCGATGCCTCGACCAAGACCGAGACTGAATCGCCCTTGGCTCATGAGATGTAAAGTGCTTGCCCATGACGCGGTCACAAGAGGATGGCGAGTGGTGTGGTTCGTAGCTGCTGTAACAATGGAAAGTGATTTGGTAACTGCCACGGCGGCTCCTGTGAGAGCACCAGCTTCTTTGATATTGAATCGTTCGGAAATGAATGCAGTTCCAAGCCCCATTGCTTCGGCCGCGGCTAGTTCGCCCAACATGTCATGTGGGCTTTTAGGGGCGCCAGCCAAGGTATAAAAGCCAAGTTCGGGGTGTGCAGGGACAACAGCCATGGTGTGACAGTAGTGCGCCCTATGCCGGCATGGCAGACTCGGCGAAGGTAATTCAGTCGGGGG
>WLEX01000106.1 GCA_009704065.1 Actinomycetota bacterium | reverse complement strand
TAGTTGAAACGAATCACGCGTGATAGTGGCATTCGATAACCGCGCAACCACGTCGCCACCGCGCTCCGATAGGGGAATCTCTAGTTGCAGTTGCCATGCCTCTCGGGGCTTTTCCACTTTGACAAGACGTTCCATTTGCTTGTCGGTACGGGCTGCTTTTCCTGCCAGTTGCTCTGATGAATTCATTTTGAGGTTGCGTTGAATCTTGTCGCCATCGTTTGGCTTTTTCTTCGCCTTGCTCACACCTTGAGATGCCCATTCGCGCTCACGTTGGGAGCGACCCGCAAGATCAGAACGTTTAGAGTCGTATTCTTCGAAATCTGTCCACGCTTGTTTACGTGCAACTTCACGTTCGGTGAGATAGGAGGTCCATCCACCGGCATAGGTAGATGCGGTGTGCTTGAATTCGTCGAGTTCCACAACATGGGTGATGGTGTGTTCAAGAAAAGTACGGTCATGACTCACCAGCACAACGCTGCTGGCGATTGAGTTCACAAAACTCTCAAGCCGTTCTAGACCATCGAGGTCGAGGTCGTTTGTTGGCTCGTCGAGCAGATACACATCGAACCGTGACAGCAAGAGTGCTGCAAGTCCTGCGCGAGCAGCCTCACCACCGCTCAGTACGGTCATGGGGCGCTCAAGCAGGCTTGGGTTCAGGCCAAGTTCATCCCATGTCTTACCGATACGTGCATCCAGGTCTGCACCACCAAGCGCGAGCCATAGTTCGAGCGCATCGGAATACGCATCACCTGCATCGGTGTCTCCCGATGCCATTGCAGTTGTGGCGGTATCGAGCGCTTCAGATGCTGCAGTAACGCCAGTACGTCGTGCCAAATATGCACGGACATCTTCATCGGGCCGACGATCTGGTTCTTGTGAGAGATATCCAATGGAGGCGCCGCGAGGGGTAACGAGAACACGACCAGAATCTGGCGTGATGAGACCCGCAATGGTTTTGAGAAGGGTGCTTTTGCCCACACCATTCGGGCCGACAACGCCCCAACGCTCTCGTGGCTCAATAGTGAACGACACGTGATCGAGCATGACTGCAGGGCCGTAACTAACGGTGAGGTCACTGAGTCGAACAGAGGTGGACATGAGATACCCACACTAGGCGAGGTGGGGAATATAAAAGGGCGACAACACCGAAGTGTCGCCGCCCTTTCACAAAAGGTTATTTATGGTGCGATTAGTTCGCGATGGAGAACAAGCTATCGGTGAGTGTCCAGCCGATATTGATCGCTTCACCATTAACGGTGATTGCTGCAATTGCGAAGATGAACAAGAGTCCACCGGCCATTGAGATGTTCTTCAAAAAGCCAATCATTTCTGTTTGCTTTGAAGCAGCATCGGCTGCCCAGAAGTCGTGCATCTTTACGGCCATAACTACCAAGAGTGCGGCAAGTACTACTGCGCCAAGGTCTGCATACACACCGAGGATGACCGAAAGGCCACCGAGAAGCATGATGAGTCCGGAGAGTTGCACCGACTGTTTTGGTGCAGGAACTTTCTTGAACTGTGCGTAGCCAGCCATTGCATCGGCCTTGGTGAGGTGGTTGATGCCGGATGGGATAAACATTGCTGCCACAAGGATTCTTGCGACGAGAAGGACGATGTCCATGTTGGTCTCACTTTCATTTAGGAGAATTAGTTGAGAGCACAACTATATACAGAATTTAATTGCGAGCGCAATCATTTCGATTTCGGGTGTATATTCGGTGCATGGCAACACAATGGTTGAACCCCTCAGAAATGACTGCGTGGCGGACATTTATTGAGACTTCTAATGATTTATTGCGTGCCATAGAGGCAGATCTGGCTCCGTTTGGGCTAGATCGAGGCGACTATCAACTGTTGGCAATCTTGTCGGAAGCACCAGATCGCCAACTACGGATGTGTGACTTAGCCGACCAACTGCGACTAACTCGCAGCGGGCTCACGCGTCGACTTGATGGTGTTTTGAAGAAAAAACTAGTGAGCCGAGTGCAGTCACAAGATGATGGTCGAGTGGTGTTTGCCCAGATCACATCAAAAGGCTTCGACCTTCTGGTGAAGGCAGCGCCGGTTCATTTGCAAAGCGTGCGCAGTTTGATGATCGACTTACTATCTCCAGCTGAAATCAAAGCTGTAGGAAGTGCATTCGGAAAGATTTCCGACAACCTTTCAGCTAGCTGAAAGAATTAGGCCTTTAGTGCAGCAGCGAGGGTGCGAACACCTTCTGCCAATGTGGTGCGCTGTGCTTCGGTGAGCACTGCATATGCAGGTTCTACCAATGCATCGGTGAGCTTCTCTGCCGCAGTCATTGCAGCATGGGTTGCATCGGTGATTACTGGAGCCTCTTCGGGTGTGTACCCAAATTGAGTAACCATGTCGGGACGCTTGATGTGATGAGCAGTCTTCGTAGAAATACCCGATGCACGTAATGCGATGAGGTGTGCAGCTCCGCGGAATTCACGAACGAGTGCAAGTAATTGCATCGCACGACCAGGCGCATCGGAAGCAAGTGGTTCTGTTCGCATGGCGGCGTACAAACTAAGGCCATCGGGGTCTGCGGCATTGTTCACCGCGTCGAGCGCTTCAACAATTGCATCAAGGTTTGCAATACCTGTGAACTTGGCACGGCCAAGAGCTGCTGCGCATTCGAGATGGGCTTTGCCGGCTGCACGTGGATCACACTTTGCTTTTGCGTCTTCCCAGATACCACCAATCATGGATGGCTTGAAGTAACCAAAAGCGGCTGCGAGGGCAGCGCCATCGCAGTCACCAAGTGGGCCACCGCGACCCAACACGTAGAACTCCATGCCACGAAGATTGAGCTCTTTGCCAACAGCAGAGGTTTCTGGAATGAAATAAAACGCTGCACCAATTTCATTGATGATGGGGCAAGTGGCTTTGAGGAGTTCTTCGTTCGTCATATGAGCGACTGTAGTGAAGGTGTTGGCACCTACGCTCATTGGATGGACAAAAGGCTGATGGAACGAATGGCGCCGGGGCTGTTCGTTCTCTTATGGAGCACAGGGTTCATTGTTGCTCGGTATGCCACAAAAGATGCTGGCCCGCTGTCTTTCCTTACTGTGCGTACGGCAATTGCCTCGGTTGTGCTCTTTGGTTGCGCGCGACTCTTCAAAGAAGTCCGTCTTCAGCGGGACCAGATTCCAGCTCAGTTAGCGGTGGGTATTGGCATGCATGCCATGTACTTAGGTGGAGTATTTGTCGCCATCCATCATGGTCTCCCATCGGGTATCAGTGCTCTTATTGCTGCGCTGCACCCCGTGGTAACCACAACGCTGAGTCGAGTTCTGCTCGACGAACGACTATCGAAAAGGCAAACCCTTGGAGTAGTTCTGGGATTTGCTGGAGTAGTTGCAGTGGTGATGGAACACGGTGGCGCAGGTTCAGGAGTATCGGGATTTGCCTTGTTCTCTATGACTGTTGCCGTAGTGGGCATGTCGACAGGAACGTTGGTGCAACGAAAGTTTGCGCACGGTACGCCACTGCTTGGTGGCACGTCGGCACAGTATGCGGTCACCACTGTTGCTTTGGGAATCTGTGCATTTTCTACTGAAGGATGGCACTTCACGGTGACCACTCGCAGCATGTTGTCGCTTGCGTGGGCAGTAGGTGTGTTATCGATTGCAGCAATTCTGATCATGCTGTGGTTGTTGCACAGACAAGCGGCAGCACAGGTAAGCAGTTTGTTTTTCTTAACGCCAGCGTTCTCTACGGTGGAAGGCGCGGTGTTGTTTCGTGAACGACTCGGTGGCTTAGCCCTCGTGGGTTTAGCAGTTGCCGTTGTAGGTGTGTGGTTGGCTACTTCTCAACGAAAGTGAGATCAGGTCCGATGATGATGTCACCGGAGAAGAACTCAGCTGCCATTGCGTGCCATTCGGCTTCGCCACCTGGCTGAATTGCAGGAACGAAGTGGGTGAGAACCAAGGTCTTCACTCCACACTTCGTTGCTGTTTGCGCCGCTTGTTGCACCGTTGAGTGGTAATCAAGAATGTCGAGAAAGCGTTCACCTGTTGGCACGAGAGGTGCGAGTGCTCGCACTTGATCTTCGCGGATCACTGTTTGTACGTAGAAATCAGCGTCCTTACACATGCCGTATAGGCCTTCGCACGGAATGGTGTCTCCAGCGAGAGCGGCTGAAACGCCACCATGTTCGATACGAAATCCGATGGTGGGTGCAACGGGACGGTGATCTGTTTCATGAACAGAAATAGACACACCACCTAGCGAGAAGGATTCTCCTGCTTCGATCTCATGTACGTCTACTTTCATGCCACCGGCTGCGCGCAGGTCATCGTGGTGATTGAGACGGTATGACTCGTCTTGCGACAACATAGCTAGCAAGCCATCAACCATTTTCTTTGTGCCGATTGGTCCGTAAATAGGAAGTGGGGTTGCAGCTGGTGATGCGATCCATCGAGTGGTGATGACATCGTTGAGATCGGAAATGTGATCGCTATGCAAGTGAGTGAGAAAAACTGCAGTCACAAATGGCGGTGGGCAACCAGCTGCGAGAAGACGCATGACCACGGAACGACCTGCATCGACAAGAATGTTTTGGCCATCGGCTTGCACCAATGTTGATGGACCAGCACATGTTGCGCTTGGTAGCGGACTACCTGTTCCGAGAAGTGTGATTTTCATAAATGATCTCCTATGAGTGATGCATCTATGAATGTAGTGCTGTGTAGTTGGATTGGCCCGAGAACACAGGCCATTATTTAGGTTCTAGCGACCTTTGGGCTTGAACATGTCACGAACGAGAGGTTCGAAATGTGACAGTGGTGCACTCTTGTAGTCAGAGTCGAACGCAGGTGAGTCGTATTTCGCGCAGAATTCTTCGGTGTATTCGAAGTATTCATGACCACGGAATTGTTCGCGAGCATTTTTGTCGAGGCCGATGTAATCCCAGAAGTAGTAACCCTGGAAAATGCCGTGATTCTTCACCATCCACCAGTTGGCTTCTGAAGCAAATGGCTTCACGATTGCTGCTGCAATCTCGGGGTGATTAAACGGAGCAAGAATGTCG
>WLEX01000105.1 GCA_009704065.1 Actinomycetota bacterium | reverse complement strand
CATGATCCGGCCTACGTCGCTTCTAAATTGACAGTGTTTTTGCGCGACTTGGCCGATCGTTACGGCGGTCACCAAGTGTGCACTGTTGGAAAAATCGATCTTTTTCCCAATCTTGTCAACGTTGTTCCCGCACGTGCCGTACTCACTCTCGATATTCGCAATACCGACGAGGCGCTACTCGCAAAAGCAGAAGCCGAGGTGGCAACTTTTATTTCAGAATTGGCTGCTGACGAAGGAGTTTCGATTTCTTCACGCGTGCTTGCTCGCTTCGAACCAGTTCAGTTTGATGAGAGTGTGATTGCAATGATCGAGACCATAGCCGATAATCAAGGAAATACAGTTCGCAGAATGCCTAGTGGTGCTGGTCATGATGCACAAATGCTTGCACGAGTGTGCCCTGCAGCCATGATCTTTGTTCCGAGCGTTAAGGGCATCAGCCATAACCCAGCGGAATACACAGATCCAATTGATCTTGAAGCTGGTGCCAACATTTTATTACACACCATGCTTCAGCTAACAGAGCTACAGGAGTTCTAACTATGACACGCGTTATTACCGTAGGTGCCGCACAATTGGGACCAATTCAAAAAGCAGACTCACGAGAAAACGTTGTAGCTCGTCTTGTTGCTCTGTTGCAGCAAGCACATCGCAATGATTGCGATCTCGTGGTATTCCCTGAGTTGGCTCTCACAACTTTTTTCCCCCGTTGGTTTGTCGAAAATATTTCCGATGCAGACCATTGGTATGAAACGAGCATGCCGTCTCCTGTCACACAGCCGTTGTTTGATGAAGCCAAGAAATTGGGTATTGGTTTCTGCCTGGGATATGCCGAATTGACAGCCGATGGGCATCGATTCAACACACAAGTTTTGGTTGAGAAAGATGGATCGATCGTCGGAAGATACCGCAAGGTGCATATCCCCGGACACGAACATAACGAACCGGATCGACCCTTTCAGCACGCTGAGCGATATTACTTCGAACCATCCATGGAAGGTTTTGGAGTCTGGAATGCCTTTTCTGCTCGTATGGGAATGATGATCTGCAACGATCGACGTTGGCCCGAGTCGTATCGCGTCATGGGATTACAGGGCGTCGAAATGATTCTGTGTGGTTACAACACGCCGATTCATTATGTCCCCGATCCAAGTCAAGATTCGTTGGCCGGATTCCACAATGCACTAGTGATGCAAAGTGGCGCATATCAAAACGGAACCTGGGTTGTTGGCGTAGCTAAAGGCGGAATTGAAGAGGGCGTTGATTCGCTTGGACAGAGCATGATTGTTGCGCCTTCGGGACAAATTGTTGCCCAAGCATTGACCACAGATGACGAATTAATTTTCGCACGTTGCGATTTAGATTGGTGTGATCGCTACACAAAGACACTTTTCGACTTTGATCGATACCGCCGTCCAGAGGTTTATGGTCGCATCACCTCCCAACGCGGAGTTGTTGAAGAATAGCTATGTCGTTTTTCACTGCTGGCATGGTGTGTGCCCATCACCATCTTTATTCTTCTCTAGCCCGAGGAATGCCGGCACCGCCCAAGACGCCCACGTCATTTATTTCTGTTCTTGAGAACGTGTGGTGGCGTCTCGATGCCGCCCTCGATCTCGACACGTTGTACTGGTCAGCGGCCCTAGGTGCTGCTGAGGCACTGATGAGCGGCACTACCGCAATTGTCGATCACCACGAGTCACCCTATGCAATTGACGGAAGCCTCGATGTCATCGCTAGCGCGTGTGCCATGGTCGGTGTTCGCAGCAATCTGTCATACGGGGTCACAGATCGTTGGAGAGACGGGAAAATCTCTTCAGCTGCTGATGCGCAAGGGAGCATGTCGCCGGAAGCTCAGCGTGGATTACGTGAGAACGAGCGCTTTCTCAAAGCTGGTGGGCGTGGCATGGTGGGCGTACACGCCGCTTTTACCTGCACCGATGAGACCCTTGAAGCTGCAGCAAATCTCGCAGCATCTTTAGATGTCGGCGTTCATATTCATGTTGCTGAAGGTCCCGACGACAAAGATGCAGGCGCTCGACTTGAGTCGTTAGCTACAGACAAATGGCTTTTGGTGCATTCGGTCCTTCTCGATCGAAAACTTCAGGGAACAATTGTTCATAACCCTCGTTCAAACATGAACAATTCAGTGGGCTACGGCAATCCAGTGAAGTGGGCAAATACAACACTCCTTGGTACTGATGGCATCGGAGCCGACATGTTAGAAGAGGCCCGTTTGGCATATGTAAAGCTTCGAGAATCAGACATCACCCAGACGCCAGACACCGTTTGGAACTGGCTTCACAATGGCTACAACATTTTCCCAGAAGCGTCCCGCGATGAAGTCCGTTGGAATTACGACAATGTCGATAGTGCATGGCACGTTGCATTCACCCCTGGAATTCGATGCACCGATGTCTTCATCGAAGGCGAGCACGTTGTCAAGGACGGAACACCAACACAGTTCGATATGTCAGAGGTTCGGGCGAAAGCTTCCGAATCCGCTGCTCGCTTACACAAGAAACTTTCCTAGAGGATTCTCATGCCAGTACAACTCCCGATTTCATTATCTTCAGCAATTGAAATGCTGGCGAACACACCTAATGCTCAACTGCTTTCTGGTGGAACCGACTTTATGGTGGAGGTCAACTTCAACCATCGTCATCCAGAACACGTGATTGGGTTACGAAACGTTAAAGAGTTACAACAATGGTCTATTAACTCTGAAACTTCTACCGTGTACATCGGTGCTTCTGTTCCCTACTCCACCATGGAAACTGGCGAACTGGCTGCCGCTTTGCCGGCACTCGCGCAGGCCGCACGTACGGTGGGATCTCCACAAATCAGAGCGGCCGGCACATTGGGTGGCAACTTGGGAACTTGCTCCCCCGCTGGAGATTCACTTCCCGTTCTCAGTGCACTAGATGCAACGGTTCATCTCGCATCAGTCGATGGAGAACGCAACGTTCCCTTCAATGAATTCATGGTGGGGCCCAAACGAAACAGCAGACTTCCTCATGAACTTGTTTCAGGAGTGACAATTCCTATGTCCACGGGTTTCCAGGGTTATGCAAAAGTGGGCGTACGTAATGCGATGGTCATTTCAGTTGCATCTGTTTGCTTGGCACTTCATAACGACGCCGTGTCTGTAGCTCTTGGCTCTGTCGGACCAACTATTTTGCGTTGCCCCGAAGCTGAGCAATGGTTTAACGACTTGGGTGCACAGCAATTGACTGACTCCATCGCAACAGAATTCGGTGCGCGTGTTTCAGCAGAGTCACGACCGATCGATGATCACAGATCAACCGCAGAATACCGCCGTCATGCAGTTGGTGTTCTTGCTACACGATTACTACAAAGAGGATATGCACAATGAGTGAATCAGAAAATTACGCACTCGCTGTTAACGGAGAAGTTCGTGAAGTGAAAGATGCCTGGCTTGGCGAAAGCTTGCTGTACGTATTACGTGAACGTCTTGGTCTCCCCGGCTCAAAAGGAGCTTGCGAACAAGGTGAATGCGGAAGTTGCACAGTCTTTATGAATGGCAACGCCGTTTGTAGTTGCCTTGTTATGGCTGCTTCAGCAGTGGGTTCCGAAATAGCAACCGTTGAGGGTTTGAACCCCGACGGCACACTCACAGATGTTCAAGAAGCATTCGTATCTGAAGGTGCGGTGCAATGCGGGTTTTGTACTCCAGGTCTTGTAATGGCCGTTCATCATTTATTGGAGGAAAATCCTGATCCTTCAGAACATGCCGTGAAAGAGGCCTTGTCGGGAAATATCTGCCGTTGCACTGGCTACGGACGAATATTTGCTGCAGTAGATGCAGTTGTTTCTGTGCGTAAGGAGATGAGTCGATGAGCACCACCAAAACTCGTCGCGACACATTGGGTTCTAGCGCATTACGGCCAGATGCTCCTGCAAAAGTGCAAGGAGATTTTGCATTTACGTCCGACCTTCATGCAGAAAACATGCTGTGGGGCGCAACATTGCGCTCTCCACACCCCCACGCCCGCATCGTGTCAATCGATGTGTCAGCAGCTTGGAAAATTATTGGTGTAGAAACCGTAATCACCGCTGCGGATGTGCCTGGTCAGATGTCCTATGGACTCATCAGCGAAGACCAGCCTGTTTTCGCATCTGACGTGGTGCGTTACATGGGCGAACCAATTGCTGCTGTCGCTGCTGATCATCCTGAAACTTGTCGCCGTGCGCTAGCTGCGATTTCAGTCGTATATGAAATCTTGCCAGCACTCACAGATCCTGAATTGGCAATCGATGGTTCTTTCGAAGCAATTCATCCAGATGGCAACCTCATTCGTCATCAACGCATTGTTCATGGAGACCCAACAGTTACTGCGCCCATCGTTGTTGAAGGCACGTACGACATTGGCATGCAAGACCAAGCATTTCTCGGAACTGAATCAGCACTCGCAATACCCGATCATGATGGCGGTGGAGTCGAGGTGTACGTAGCTACGCAATGGTTACACGAAGATCGCAAACAGATGGCAAAGTGCCTCAATCTGCCAGAAGAGAAGATTCGCCTTGTCTTGGGTGGCGTCGGTGGTGCTTTCGGAGCACGCGAAGACATCAGCCTCCAGGTGCATACTTCTCTACTTGCCCTGCGCACTGGTCGCCCAGTGAAGATGCAATACGGCAGAGAAGAGAGTTTCTTCGGACACGTACATCGTCATCCCGCAAAAGTGTGGATGAGGCATCATGCCGACACTGACGGAATGATTGTGAAAATTGAAGCTCGCTTTGTGTTCGATGGAGGCGCATATTCATCCACCTCATCTGCAGTGCTAATCAATGGTGTCACCCACACCCAAGGACCTTACAAATGTCCGAACGCAATCGTAGATGGCTATGCAACACGTACTAACAACCCTCCATGTGGTGCTATGCGTGGTTTCGGAGTCGTACAGGCTTGTTTTGCCCATGAGGGCCAAATGGACAAATTGGCTGCTGCCACCGGTATCGATGAAGTAGAGATACGACTTCGCAACATCATTTCCACCGGCGACACCATGATCACTGGACAAGTTCTAGAAAGTGT
>WLEX01000104.1 GCA_009704065.1 Actinomycetota bacterium | reverse complement strand
GAAAGACCAAGTCCGGCCACGCCAGATGCAACAGCACCTGAGGTCACCAAAATGACTTCATGGCCATCTTTGCGCGCACTCGCCAACTGAGAAGCCACGGAAGAGATGACATCTTGGCGAATATGGCCGTCGTCATTGGTTAATGATGAAGTGCCAATTTTTACTACAACTCGCATTGCTACAGACTTACACTTCTGGGACAAATTCGAAACTGAATTGCGAAATCCATACAACATCGCCCTCGCGCACTCCGGCGCGCGACAGAAGTTTAGGTACGCCCAACTTCGCTAGTTTTTCGTCAATGTAGTTAAGAGCCTCAGGTGTGGTGACATCGTTCAGAGCCACAATTCGCTCTGCCCCACGACCATGAACGCGGAATTCATTTTGTTTGAGTTGTTCTACCCATGCGTGCTCTGGTTCAGGGCGCATGATGACAGTTGCTTCCACATCGGGTTCAGCGTCGCGTGCATATGTCACTTGTTGAGCCAATTCGCCAACAATCTTTCTGACATTTTGTGTGGTGATTGCGGACATCGACAAGTGAGGCCATTCGGCTAGTGCCTCGGGCGTAATGCTGTCGGTCTTTGTTCCCACAATCAGTGACGGACGAGCCAGCAATTCGGGACGGTAGTTACCCACCTCGTGTTGAAGGATTCGTAATTGTTCATCGGGCTCTATGCCATCGAGTGCTACGAGATCAATGAGATAGCACAGCACTCGTGCACGTTCGATATGACGCAAGAACTGATGCCCGAGGCCACGGCCTTCGCTGGCGCCTTCAATCAACCCTGGAATGTCGGCCATGATGAACTCGGTTGAGTCATCGATACGAACAACACCTAGATGTGGTTCAAGAGTGGTGAACGGATAGTTAGCGATTTTTGGTTTTGCTGCAGACACCGTTGAAATAAAAGTGCTCTTGCCAGCATTGGGAAAACCCACCAGTGCAACGTCGGCCATCAGTTTTAGTTCGAGCGCTAACCAACGTTCTGTTGCGTCTTCACCTTGTTCTGCAAATGAAGGAGCGCGACGCCTGTTGTTGAAGAACTTTGCATTGCCTCGTCCCCCGCGACCACCTGGCGATGCCATCCATCTGTCTCCGTGATGCACAAGGTCTGCCAAGATTTCGCCGGAGTACATGTCTTTGGCCACAGTTCCTTCGGGAACAGCAATGAACAGGTCTTCACCACGGCGACCATGAAGATCTTTACCTTTTCCGTGCACACCATCTTTTGCACGACGATGTGGATGGTCTCGAAATGCAAGTAGCGAGGCCACATTGCGGTCGGCAACTAGCCATACATCGCCGCCTTTGCCGCCGTCACCACCGTTAGGTCCACCCATAGATTCGGGACCTTCACGACGAAAACTCACGCAGCCAGCGCCGCCTTGCCCACCCTTGACATTGAGTTGGGCTTCATCGACAAATACGCTCATAGGACTCCGCACAGGCTACTGCCGTCCATGGTCGCATCTGGGCGACACACCACTCACCTATCGTGGAGATGTGACGCAAAGAGACCCCTCCTCTCGTGATGCCACATGGGCATCCACCATGTCTGGCTTCGATAGCTCACCTTCCATCACGGTGGCTCATGCAGACTCTTGGGCAGCCATCGGCACCACCGATATTGCCGACCGTCATCAGCGAGAAGCCGAAATTGGTTCGTTTCTCGCCCCTCTTGCCACTCATGCCACTGGTCCTGGCACCAGAGCCATACCCGAAGAGCCAGACCCGTATCGCACGTGCTTCGAACGTGACCGCGATCGAATTCTTCATGCATCCTCCTTTCGCCGATTAGCCGGAAAAACTCAGGTTTTTGTTTTCCCCGATGACCATCAGCGCACCCGCCTCACTCACGCACTCGAAGTAGCCCAAGTCGCCGTTTCTATTGCACGGGTGTTGCGCCTCAATGTTGCTCTCACTGAAGCCATTGCTCTGGCGCACGACTGCGGTCACGGGCCTGGTGGCCACGCGAGCGAGGATGCCCTTTCTCCTTACCTCGACGGTGGGTACGACCATGCGGTGTGGGGCTCTGATGTCGTTCTTACTCCTCTCAATCTGTGCGCCGAAACACTTGATGGTGTGCGTAATCACAGTTGGTCACGACCTGCACCGTCTACGCCTGAAGCCGAAGTAGTGAGCTGGGCAGACCGCATTGCATATGTGTGTCACGACTTTGAAGATGCTGTCGACGCAGGAATCGTTGCTCCTCACCAGTTACCACGCCTAGTTATCGACCGATGCGGCACGACTCGTCGCGAGCAACTCAGTGCATTCATCACCGGCATGATCGATGCAACTGCACACACCGGACGGATTGGCATGGTTCCCGATATCGCAGAAGCATTGGCGCTCTTTCGACAATTCAATTACGAAAGCATTTATCACCGTGACGAGTCACGTGCGCAGGCAACAGCAGTTGTCGACATGTTGCGTTCACTTGTCGACCATTTCATCGCCACCCCCATGTTGTTGCCGTCTTGGAACGAATCACCGTTCGATGCCCATACCATCGCAGCTGCTCATGAATCAGTGGGATACGTCGGAGGCATGACAGACCGCTTTGCCTGTCGCCAAGCTCTCACCCTTCTCGACTATCCACGACACAAACTGCCCCAAGGCATCGACACGCTTCTCGGCGACCTGTAGCCAGAAACGACAAAAGCACACCCGAAGGTGTGCTTTTGTATAACGAATTTTTCAATCTGTCGATTTACTCGAACGGAATGACATCGACAATCTTGCGACCTTTGCGCTCACCAAACTTGACGCTGCCGTCAACGGTTGCAAACAAGGTGTCGTCTTTACCAATTCCGACGTTCTTTCCAGGATGCGTACGTGTGCCGCGCTGGCGAATGAGGATGGTTCCTGAAGTGATGGCAGTGCCATCGAATACTTTGACGCCGAGGCGCTGTGCGTTTGAGTCGCGGCCGTTCCTTGTGGAGCCGCCGCCCTTAGTCTTTGACATTCTGGGTCAGCCTTTCGCTATGGAGGTGATTTCGACAACGGAATACTGCTGGCGATGACCAAAGCGCTTGCGCTGATTGGTACGGCGCTTATAAGTAAAGCCGTCGATCTTTGGTCCCTTTGCGGTGCCGACAACGCGGCCCTTTACAGAGGCACCTTTCAACTGGTCGGGTGTTGACAGCACCGTGGTGCCGTCTACTAATAGGACGGGTATGAGGGAGACCTCGGTACCGTCTTCGACATGCAGAAGTTCGAGCTGGACTTTTTGGCCCTGCGCGACTTTCTCCTGTTTGCCACCTGATGCGATCACTGCGTACATAGCGGGTTAAACCTATCTGCGATAAGGGGTTCCGACCAACGCCAGAACCGATTGTTTTGAGTATTTACGGGATTTTCTCTAGTCGAGAAGCCCAAAATCGACCTTGATGCCGCGCCCAGAGCATTCCGGACACTCACCAGCAAACGCCGTGAGAAGGCCTTCGCCAATCCTCTTGCGAGTCATCTCGACGAGTCCGAGCTCGGAAATGTCGAAAACTTGTGTGCGGGTCTTGTCACGACTGAGGGCCTGACGGAATGACTCAATGACTTTCTTTCGATTGTCTTTGATTTCCATATCGATGAAGTCGATCACGATGATTCCGCCAATATCGCGTAACCGCAACTGATGGGCGACTTCTTGCGCAGCTTCGAGATTGTTTTGGAAAACAGTCTGCTCGAGGTTCGAGGTTCCGACATTTTTTCCGGTGTTGACGTCGATGACCGTCAGGGCTTCAGTGTGTTCGATGATGAGTGAACCACCTGATGGCAACCACACCTTGCGATCGAGGGCCTTATGAAGCTGTTCGTGCACATGTTGAGTTTCAAACAAAGACAATGGCTCTACATCACGATCGAAGTATTCGACACGATCTGCCAATTCAGGATTAAATGCAGCTACATAGCTATGCACTTCTTCGAAAAGTTCGCGATCGTCGATAAGAACACCACGATATTCAGCGTTGAACTCTTCACGAATGGTACGAACGGCTAGTTCAGGTTCGCGATACAAGAGCCCAGGTGCCGACTGATCTTTGGAGGCTTCTTCAATCTTTGCCCACTCTTCGAGCAAACGAGTCATGTCGGCGGTCAATTCATGTTCTGTTGCGTGTTCGGCAGCAGTACGCACAATGACGCCGTGGTGTGCAGGCTTCACACGATCGAGAATGGTGCGCAATCGCCGACGTTCCGAATCTTCGAGACGCTTCGAAATGCCATATGTCTTCGAATTAGGAATCAACACCACAAAACGGCCCGGAAGCGACACTTCCTGAGTGAGTCGGGCGCCCTTTGCCCCAATGGGGTTTTTTGTGACCTGACACAAGATCATTTGGCGCGAACGCAAAATGTGTTCGATACGAGCTGTGTCTTTGGTTTCTACATCTTCGGGGTCATATTGAACGTCACCGCGGTACAACACAGCATTCTTAGGGGTCGAAATATCGACAAATGCGGCTTCCATACCTGGCAGAACGTTTTGCACACGACCTAAATAGATGTTTCCGTGAATTTGACCGACATCGTCGGCTGGACGACTGACGTAATGCTCGATGAGATTACGTCCTTCCATGACACCTACTTGAGTAACTCCGTCTCGAACCTGGACACACATGAGGTACCGTCCAACAGGGCGACCATTGCGTTCCCGGCCGCGACGACGCTCGATGATTTCAGCATCGACTTCTGCCCCAAGAATTGCCTGACCGCCAGAACCTGAACGCGACTTACTGCGACCACCACGGCGACGCTTCTTCTTAGCGCCTCCTTCTTGGGAAGCAGACGACCTCTCAGCTCCCGCTACTGCAGGCGCTGGACGCGTATCACCAATTTGTGGCTTGCGATTTGGATCAACTGGCGTAGTGGGCCGTGGGGTTCGTTGGGAATTTCCCGAGGACGCTGTATCGGCTCCACCCTCTTGACCAGGTTTTTTCCGATTCTTGCCGCCACGCGAACCGCGACGGCGCTTCTTTGGCCCACCGTTGTTCTCAGACCGGTCTTGGTTCTGCCCTTCACGTTGTGGTGCTGCAGTTGTATCTTCGGTTGGCGCATCGGCGCCACGCCCGTTGGTGTCCATGAAATTCCCTTCT
>WLEX01000103.1 GCA_009704065.1 Actinomycetota bacterium | reverse complement strand
CAACATGGCAACAGTAATAACGGTGACACCGTTTGCTTCGGCTGCTTTGACCGCTGCAACAAATGCATCGCCGTCGTATTCAAAACTGGGCTTGCAAAAGTAATGAACCACTGCAAGGCCAACTGATGGGGACATCGGTTCGCTCATGGGCTTTACGCTATCGGCGGGCTAGCACGGCGGCGGCAAATCGCTCAGCCGAATCGCGTGAAGTATGCAAATAGAAGGAAGGCTCGGCTAATTCAAGCTCCATCAGCACCGGCACGCCCGCTGAGCCACGCACCACATCAACTCGGGCGTAGAGGGGCAACTCGCCAAACTTTTTGGTGAGAAAGCGCATCACATCGTCACCGATGTAGCGCTCTTCATCGCTCGCATCACGAGCAGAGATGTCCTCTTCAACAAAGAGGCCATTTTTCGTATTCTCACCTGTCGCCAAAATAGGACCCTTGCGAAATGCATGGCTAAAGCGACCATTGAAATACACCATTGCGGTTTCACCACGTTCATCGATAAAGCGTTGGTACGGCTGCACCATTGCAACCTTGCCCATATCGATGAGGGACCCAAGATGTGCTGCAGCTTTCACTGGCGACTCTTCGTGGCGTTCAGTGTTATTCGAACCTGCACTGACAGTGGGCTTAACCACAATGTCTTTATCGAGCATTCCGTCATTCGAAATCTGGACGATGTCTTCAGCAGTTCGCACAAACGTGGTGGGAATAATGTCGACCTTTGCCTCGGTGAGTTCGGTGAGATATTCCTTGTTTGTATTCCAGCGAATGATCTCTGCAGAGTTATGCAACGTTGTAGCTGCAGATACGGTGTCGAGCCACGCAAGAAATTCGGGATACCGACGGTGATAATCCCATGGAGAACGAACAATCGCCGCTTCGAACTGTGACCAGTCCGTTGCGGCGTTGTCCCAATCGACTATTTCTGCGATGACACCACGGTCACCGAGTGCTCGAACGATAAACGAGAGATCTGTATCGAACTGCCGAGCCTCAGCACCGCTGACTAAAGCGATGGAACGCGGCATGAACGAAACGAAAGTGAAGAAGAACTTCTAAGCAGTTGCTTAGAAGTCGTCCATTCCGCCACCGTGATTGTGTCCACCAGCAGCCTCTTCAGGCTTGTCGGCGATCACACACTCAGTGGTAAGGAACAATGCTGCAATCGATGCTGCGTTCTGCAATGCAGAGCGAGTTACTTTTGCTGCGTCGATGACTCCGAGCTTCACAAGGTCTTCGTACTCGCCGGTTGCGGCATTAAGACCCTCATTGCCCTTCAAGTTCTTCACACGCTCGACAACAACACCACCTTCGAGACCAGCATTTTCAGCGATCTGCTTGAGTGGGCCTTCGAGTGAACGAGCAACCATGCGGGCGCCAGTTGCTTCGTCACCGGTGAGCTTCTCGGCTGCTGCAATTACTGCTGCTTGCGCGCGCAACAATGCGACGCCACCGCCAGGCACAACGCCTTCTTCGATAGCAGCCTTTGTGGTGCTCACAGCATCTTCAATACGGTGCTTCTTCTCTTTGAGTTCTACTTCAGTAGCAGCGCCCACCTTGAGAACTGCAACGCCACCCGACAACTTGGCCAAGCGCTCTTGCAATTTTTCACGGTCGTAATCGGAATCGGTGTTGTCGATTTCGGTCTTGATCTGGCTGATACGGCCCTTGATGTCGTCCTCTGGACCAGCACCTTCGATAATGGTGGTTTCGTCTTTCGTGATAACGATTTTCTTCGCGCGACCCAAAAGATCGAGTGTGACGTTTTCAAGCTTGAGACCAACTTCTTCGCTGATGACTTGGCCACCAGTAAGAATTGCGATGTCTTGCAACATTGCTTTGCGACGGTCACCAAAGCCTGGAGCCTTTACAGCAACGCTCTTGAATGTTCCGCGGATCTTGTTGACAACAAGTGTTGCAAGTGCTTCACCTTCGATATCTTCAGCAATGATCACAAGCGCTTTGCCGCTCTGCATTACTTTTTCAAGTACTGGCAACATGTCACGAACATTGGTGATCTTGCTTGATACAAGAAGGATGTAAGCGTCGTCGAGCGATGCTTCCATGCGATCGGTGTCTGTCACGAAGTAGGGAGAGATGTAACCCTTGTCGAAGCGCATTCCTTCAACAAGATCCATTTCCATGCCAAATGTTTGGCTTTCTTCAACGGTGATGACTCCGTCTTTGCCCACCTTGTCGATGGCCTCAGAAATCATGCGACCAATTTCTTGGTCGGCAGCTGAGATAGAAGCAACTTGAGCAATTTGCTCTTTCGAATCGACTTCTTTAGCCAATGCACGAATGCTCTCGATTGCTGCAGCAGTTGCGGCTTCGATGCCCTTCTTCAATGACATGGGGTTTGCGCCAGCTGCAACGTTGCGCAGTCCTTCGCGAACCATGGTCCATGCAAGAACGGTTGCTGTTGTTGTTCCGTCACCGGCGACATCGTCGGTCTTCTTGGCAACTTCTTTCACCAATTCGGCGCCAATGCGCTCGTATGGATCTTCGAGTTCGATTTCCTTCGCGATAGAAACGCCGTCGTTGGTGATGGTGGGTGCGCCCCACTGCTTTGAGAGAACAACGTTGCGACCCTTAGGTCCGAGCGTGACGCGTACGGCGTCAGCCAACTTGTTCATGCCAGCTTCGAGACCGCGACGGGCCTCTTCATCGAATGCAATGAGCTTTGCCATGGGTATTCCTCCGTAGATAAGGGGATGTGCCTGTTTTTGGGGTGTCCACACGAGGTGAACAGACGACTAGCACTCTACCGTTGAGAGTGCTAACGCCACTACCTGACCCCTCGGGTCTGAATGCCCTGCAATCAATGCCGTTCAGGTTCATTGATATATGTGGAAGACCTTGCAATTTTTGTGTATTTCATGCACAATGTGCAGATGAAGAACCGTATTTTTACTTGCTTAGCCCTCGCGGGGCTCGGACTCCTTGCAGCCTGCGGCGGAGCCGATACCAACGAGGCGTACTTGAAAAATGCCGCGCGTGTCACCACCACAACCGCAATTGCAACCACCACCACTAGCCCAGCCACGACAACAACCGTGGCAAGTTCGAGCGGATCAACTAAGTCAGTTATCTGCGGTGCAGACAATGCAGAATTTCCTGACCTCACGCAATTTGCCGGAGCTGGCAGTGGATACGACGCACCAAAAGTTGTCGTTACCTGCGGTAGCGATACGTTGACTGTGGCGTCAAACGGAATCACTAGTTACACCTATGTACAAAAAACTCCAGCAGGTTTGAAATCACAAAACTTCTCTTGGACAGTTTCTACGAAGCCAAAAATTGCATCCGCAACAACGTCGATTGAAACCAAGATGTCAGCAGTGGCATTTACTGTGACCGGATTACCAATTTACGGACCGATGGAAGGCCCAACTCCGTCACAAGAGGCATACGGAGACCCTGTATATAACGATCTTCTCGACTCATGTGGTGGACACACTGGGTACAACGCCGATTACCACTATCACAAAATTTTGGCTATCTCGTCTTGTTCGCTAGAAGAAACAATCATCGGATATGCACTCGATGGATTCCCTATCTATTCAAATCCTCAATACAAGTGGAAGAGCGGATACGAGAAAACTGGCAACCCAACCTCGTACTCGTGGAACGCATACACCTACACAGGTGGAACAAGCACGCTCGACAAATGTAATGGGCAAGAACAATCCGATGGTTCGTACCGCTACTACGTCACAGAATCATTTCCCTATGTCATTGGTTGCTATGCAGGAACTGCGAAAAAGCAAACGGGTGTAGCAGCACAAGCAATGCCACCTATGGGTTCAGTGAGCAAGTCATCTGCGTTTCTCTGCACTATCAACCGGGACGATCTCAATCGTCTCGGTGATGTTGCGAGCTAGAAACCGCCAGCGACAGCAGGAATGAGCGACACAGTGTCGCCAGGCTTGCAGGGGGTCTCAAGACCTTGCAAATAGCGAACATCGTCGTCTGAAACGAAGACATTGACGAACTTGTGTAGTTCGCCATCGGTATCGAACAAGCGCTCGTTGAACCCTGCATGGGCCGCATTGAGTGCCACAAGAACTTCACGCAAGGTGGTTCCTTCGACTTCAACGGTGGACGCACCACCAGAGAGAGGGCGCATTGTGGTGGGGATTCGTACGGTCACAGCCATACGGAAACCCTACCGAACGACTAAGGATTCGCCACCAGAGGCGCTACCCGATCGCGCCACGGCATTGCTTCTTCCAACTGCGACGCCAAACGCACCAACACATCTTCACGAAAGGGCGCTGCAACGAATTGCACGCCCATGGGCAAGCCACTTTCCGACCAATGCAAGGGCAAGCTGATTGCGGGTTGACCTGTGAGATTGAACTGTGCCGTGTACGCCATTACTTCAAGAAGATGACGCCCGCCTTCTGCGCCCGCGAGATACCCAATGCGTGGCGGCGGCCCCGCCAATGTTGGTGTGAGCAAAATATCGAACCCGCGCGAACCATCTGTTGGTTCCCACCACTGCACCACTCGCCTACACCACGCATGTAGCCATGTCATGTTGGTGAGGTACATCTCTGAGGTGACTGCTCGGCCCATCTCACGCATCATGATGTTGTCTGGTTCTAAATCACCTTCGCCGATAGCGCGACCAAAGGCTCGTTCAAATGCACTCACGTCGTTGTGTGTCCATGCAGCAACAATTGCAGTGAACTTGCCGGCGAAGTCTGGTTCAGCGAGTGCAACTGGCGATGCCACTTCCACATGGTGACCGAGCGCACTTAACTGCTGCGCAACACGCGCTACTGAATCTCGTGATTCTGCATCATCCAGTTGATACTCAAACAACGGATGATCGAGAATTCCAATTCGTAATGCATCAGGAGCTACACCCACTTCTTGAAGCAGAGGTCGCGCAAAGGGTGGAGCGGTATACGGATCGCCTGGTGCGTAGCCACAAATCACATCGAGAACTGCGGCCGTGTCACGCACTGTTCGGGTGACGCAACCATCGATTGTTGCGCCCATCCATGTTTCTCCCATGTCGGGACCTTTTGTCACTCGACCACGAGAAGGTTTTAATCCAACCAAACCACATTCACTTGCTGGCACACGAATAGAGCCGCCACCGTCGTTTGCATGACCAACCGACACAATGTGTGCTGCAACACTTGCGGCTGATCCACCACTAGAGCCGCCAGTGGAATGTTCGAGGTTCCACGGATTACGTGATGGGCCATACGACAACGGTT
>WLEX01000102.1 GCA_009704065.1 Actinomycetota bacterium | reverse complement strand
TTCCGTGAGAAATTCCTCAAGTTCTGCTCAACCCTGCCGATCCCTATTGCGGATCAAACAGGGAGCAGACACATGTCTTACAACCACACAACAATTCGCAGCCGCATCGTTCTTGCAGGTGCAATCTTTTCATTGGGAATCATCGTGAGCCCCGTGGCAGCAATGGCGGCCACAGCTGGAAGCTCGGTTACTGCTACAAGCGCAACGAAGACCGCTCCTGGTCAGCCAAAATTCGGCGAAAAGGGTGCCCACGTAGTGGCAGTTCAAAAAGCCATTATGGCCAACGGATTTACACTCACTGGCGGTGCTACTGGTGTGTTCGACAAGGCCACTTTGCGCTCTCTGAAAACTTTCCAAAAAGTTGTCGGTCTCAAGGCAACTGGCGTTGTTGACGCTGCTACCGCAAAGGTTCTCAAGGTTGCTGCTCCTTCTACAACTGTCGCACCGACCACTACTCCAGCGCCTGCCACCACTGTTGCTCCAACAACAACCGTTGCTGCCGCCTTCCCATTCACCTCTAGCAACCTTCCTGTGCGTGGAGCCTCTGGTTCTTCTGTCGTCACAGTGCAAAAGGCGCTCGCAGCAGCTGGCCTTGTAGTCAAGGGCGGCATTGATGGTTCATTTGGTTCAGGAACAACTGCAACTATTTCAGCTTTCCAAACGCTCAAGGGTATTGCAGTTACTGGAATCTTGGATGTCGCCACCGCATCGGCTTTGGGATTGATTGCACCTGTAGCTGCTCCTGCACCTGCACCAGCCGTTGCTGCAGCAAGTGTTTCTGCTTCATTGACCACCTCTACGTTGCCTGCACGTGGAAACAAGGGTGACGATGTTCGTCTTGTCCAGAACGCACTGATCGCAGCTGGGATCGAAGTGAAGGGTGGAGCTGACGGTGTATTCGGTGGCGCCACTTTTGTAGCACTTCAGAAATTTCAGACTGCGAACCGTTTGCAAATCACCGGAACACTTACACCTCCCACTGCAATCAAGTTGGGCGTCATGGCTGCTCCTACAGTTCAGATCTCTGTGTTCCCTGTTCAAGGAACATGCTCATATGAAAACACTTGGCACGCTCCACGTGGAACCAATCGCCTTCACCTTGGAGTCGACATCATCGCTAAAGAAGGAAATCTCCTTTACGCAGTTGCCGATGGCAAGATCACAAAGTTGTACTCAACAGCCACCGACAAACTTGCTGGTAACGGCATTCGTTTGACCAAGGAAGATGGGACGTATTTCTTTTATGGCCATATGTCTCGCCTTGCAGACGGCATCACCTTGGGAACACAAGTAAGAGCTGGTCAAGTAGTTGGTTACGTTGGCCGCACAGGCGACACGAACACTCCTCATTTACACCTTGAAGTTCACCCATTCGGTGGAGAAGCAATCGACCCCACCTCGATGGTGGCAGCTGTTGACGCGTGCCGCGTCACGACACCTCTCCCAGTTCCTGCTGCTTGATCCAAAACGTCAGTAACAGTGAGATATTCAGTCTCGGTATTCCTTTGATCCAGGGGTACCGAGACTGTTGTATTTACGGGCGAACCTCGTAAAACGCGTTTACTGAATGGTCGATATCAAGACGTTCGAAGTAAGTGAACCCGGCATCGAAAGCCATGTCCTTAGCCCGAGAAGCCGAAAGGCCCAAAGTTCCCAAACCCTCACCGTCTGGCTCGGACATTGCCGACGACATACAACTGAGAACACTTATTCCATACAGAAGAGAAGCCATTGGATTCTTCGCGACATTTTGATCAAGCGAATCGTGTGCCTTGATATCAACGAGCAACCAGGTTCCGTCATCTTTTAAGGCACCACGAATAGTGCGCATCATGTCTGTCGGACGAGTCATGTCGTGAATGCAGTCGAATGTGCAAATGAGATCGTACGAATGATCGAGTGAGATCGGTTGTGTACGAGGATCGTAGAAATGAACATTAGTAATACCTTGTTCGGTCTTTCTTTCTTCTGCTCTATCTAATGCGTATCGCGAAATGTCGTAACCATCAATCGAAGCCGACGGGAACGTTGAGCCCATCAAAAGAGCTGCACCACCTGATCCGCATCCAATATCTGCAACACGTGCTCCGTTCTTGAGTTTGGTTTCGATGCCTTGTAAGGCTGGCAGCACTATTGGAACGAGAAAATTTTGATTCCATGGCTCAAAACTGCGTTCAATACCAACAGCACCTTCAGGACCATGAGAGTCGTAGTCGTGACCGATTCCGGTGCGAAATGCCTCCGGCATATTGTTCAGTGCTCCCATGGTTTGAGGTAGCCGATGGAACATGCCCATGCCATAAGAAGGATGATCGGGTGTAGCCAAAACAAGAACAGCTTCAGGTGTGAGGTGAAACACCGGCTCGTCGATTGACAAGTCATCGCTATGAACGATGCGCGCCGCTACCTGATTATGCAACCATTCTCTTACCCAACGCTCGTGCAAATTTGTGCGGGCAGCCAAAGAAGATGAAGTGTCTCCCTCTACAGATTGAGACATCGACTCATATAAGCCGAGCTTGTCACCCAAATGAATCATTCCGGCAGTGACCGCACCTTCCAATTTGCTGAACACTCCAAAAGAGAACATTTTCAATGCATCGGGATCTACAGGGCGTTTTAAGGTCATGGCAAATGGTACGCCTGCTGGACCACAGTCGATGTTGTCAGAACGTCCGCAAGTCGATGGGTAAATGCTCACAATTTGATAATTGACTAAGCGCGAACGTGACGCCATCTCCCAGCGTAAACAGCTCGACAACGCTGACCGATGCGTGGCCGATAATCAGGCGATCCCACTCCCATGGTGTGGGGGCAAGACCAAGCATGTGGCAAATACTGATGCTGTTAGTGCCTGCGTGGGCAACAAGAAGAATTTCTTTGTTTTCTTGGAAAGCTTCTGTCGTCTCCCATACCGGAAGATCCACATCTTTTCGAACGATGCCTCTCTCTTCAAGAAACAAACTTGCCCCCACGTTGATTCGGTCAACAAAGTTTGACACCGACTCTCCCCCGTCAATTCCACTCCATCGGTCTGCAGAATTTTTTTGTTTTTCGGCTCTCCACGCTTCGAAAGCTTTCTCTTCGGGTGTCCCATGCCAAATAGGGTTTCTGATTTCTTCGAGCCATGGCTCAATGATCAATGGTCGATTCAGCGCATCAAGAATGGGGGCTGCTGTTTGTTGGGTGCGCACAAGCGGTGACACCAGAATTTCGTCGAACTCTTTCTCTCGCACCCAGGAGCCCAACTTCTCGGCTTGAACAAAACCCCTGTCTGTGAGCGGAGGATTATCGATACTGACTCCGTCCTTGGTCCATTGAGGTTCTGCGTGGCGAACGAGAGTGATGCGCATGGTTAATTAATCCTTTGGAATGGTGAAGTTGATTCCGCATGAATCAAACGCACGTTGAAACTGTGCCTGGTACTCGGAAATATTTGATTGTGAAGAACTGAAATCTGCGACACCAACCAAAGTGGACCCGAGACATTGCACTTCGCCGGAAGACAGCGTGAGGGAGAAAATATTTGCAATCGTCTCACCTAGTGCTGTTGATTCGGATTTTTCATCAATCGTGTCAGTAGTCGGATCAGTTGCAGTAGGAGAAGGTATCAATGGATCAGGTAAGCGAACCGCACCACCGTCTGCAGGATCTATGGTCGTAGGTAATCCACATCGCTGGATAACAAAAGCCTCTACAGCATTCGCTCTGCGCAATGAGACTTGCGAACCGAGAGCGGCCGCAGATGTAATTGCACGAGGATTGGCTACAGCTTGTGAGACATCCCAATCCACCTCGTCCATGATGCCGATGAAGCTTTTCAAACTCGTTTGCAGACGAAAGGCATCGAGGGATGCATTGTTGTCTTTCGTTGCCTCGCTCACCGTGTCATATGCATCGAGCGTGTCGAGGCGAAGCTGGGTGTACTGATTTTCAGAGAAATTATCTAGCCCTTGGGCAAAACTCGCAACGAAACCTGCAACTGAGTGGATTCCATCGCAAGAGAGTGAATTCGAGGAGGTGCAGGCTGTGGCAACGGTTGCTACAAGTATTGACAACACACCCAGAGAAGCGCGCTTGCGGAACATCTAACTAGTCTGCCAGTCACTTACCCCCCATATGGGTGCATCAGACCGAGAAACGAGGTTCCGTTCGCATTTCAGCGGCACTGTGTCATCTGGCTCTTTGCCATCGGCCTTTAAAGCGAGAATCTGTGGCCTAGCATTCGTTCATGAATCTTCGCGTCATTACCCGCGTCACTCTCACCGCAATCTGCGTTGGCATCGCATGTATGTGGGTGTACGCCTTTGGTTTTGCCCCACGCCAAAGCATTAACAAGATTGGTGACACAGCGTGGCAAGACCGTGCACAGGCTTTGTGCAAAGTCGCAGAGAATCAGCGTTTCTCCATGCAAGATCTCGCACCAATGGACCCCAAGGACTCAGGCGCTCTGCGTCGCAAAGCAGAGCTAGTTGACAAAGCCACCGACGCATTAGTGATTGCTATCGACGCGATCTCCGCGGTCGCCCCTGCTGATGCAAAAGGCAAGGCAATCGTTCCTGCGTGGATCGCGGAGTATCGAATTTACATAGAAGATCGACGAGCATTTGCAGAAGCTCTCCGCTCCGCCACAAGACGCCCTTTCTTTGCGGAGACTGACGTAGAGGGTGTCCCCATCAGTGAGCGACTATCAAAATTTGCGCGCGAGAATAATATGAAGACTTGCCAGCCTCCTTACGACCTCTCTGTCTAAGAAACTGCAATCCATTTTTCTTGTTGAGCGTCGTAACGTCGAATAACTTTCGCTGGAACGCCAACAGCCACGCAATGATCCGGAATGTCATTAGTGACAACAGCATTAGCACCAATCACGCAATGTTTGCCGATTGTGACGCCCGGTAGCACGACGGACCCAAATCCCAACCACGATCCATCTCCAATCACCACCGGTAGCTCTGGTTGTGTTTGTTGTGAGATGGGTCGTGTTACGTCTTCGTATCCGTGATTTTGATCGGTGATGTACACATGGTGTCCTGTCCATACATCGTTGCCGATGGAAATAGAAAAATGACCGACAATTCCACTTCCTCTACCGATCAGGCATCGATCACCGATGGTGACCACCGGGTTTGTTAGACACTGTTGACCGGGAACCATTCCAGCGGACAGCGAGACACCTTCTCCAATGAGAGTGTCTTCGCCTATAGAAATAAATTGCTCATTAAAAATCGTGGTCGGCTTCCACATGAT
>WLEX01000101.1 GCA_009704065.1 Actinomycetota bacterium | reverse complement strand
AGTTGAGAGCCGGGAATGCTTTGAGCGATGTGGCGAGATTTGGAGATATCCACCCAACGATCCTCGAGTCCACCAATTACCAAACACGGAGCCTTGATGTGAGCTAGTGAGTCCTCGATATTGATTCGGAGATCTAATTCCAGATGTGCATCTGACCCAGGCTGCACCGTAGATGCCGCCATCGGAACGACCATGTCGATCATCGGCTCCAACGCCTCGAGGCCAGCAGCGGTGTACCCGTCAGCGAGTGCATAACGCATAAACAATTCAGAATCGATAGCAATCAAACGACGCCATAAATCAAAAGTAATTTTCATACGGGCATCACTCACCGACCAACCGCACAAAGAAGTAATGCTGAGAACTGATTCGTGGTGAGTTGCAGCACATTGAAGAGCAGCCACTGCTCCGAGCGAATAACCAACAACATGAAATTTCTGGTGTCCAAGTTCGTGCATGAGCGCTATCGCATCATCGACCATGATGTCTAGTTCAATTGGGGCCGTCGGCATTGCTGATTCGCCAGATCCTGGAAACTCGAAAGTGACCCACTGAAATGGCGTGGGGCATGCCTCCCTTACCTGATTCCAAGCGTCAGCATTTTGTGTCGTTCCGTGGAAAGCCAAGATGGGAACTCCAGCGCCGTGTACCGAATAGCCGATTTTTTTACCGTTACGCACCCAATTACTCATGTAGTCACCGTATCGCAGGTTGCTCAGTGGGTTTACAAAACCAATGCCGACTGAAAGAAACGGATCACGTGTTCGCAGTGATCTCGTACGTTCTTTTCAGTCAATGCTGTGTCGTCTAAAAGACCATCAATGAATGGAGCATCCGAGAAATAAGTGAGAATCGCTCCGTATCCCGTAATCAACAAGTGGCGCGAGTCGTGTCGGCGAAAATGTCCTGAGTCCATTTGAGAATCGAAATATTCCACCGCGCGGTCAAAGAGCGGCCGCAGGACACCTGATAGGTCAATACCGAGATGCACTCCTCCATCGAGAGCTTCGCGACGCATGATTCGAACATAATCAGGCGTTTCTGCAAACAAATCAAACCCGGCTCGCAGTACCAACTCAGCTTTTGCCCAGTTGGCCGTAGGAGACGCCACGGCGGCCTCTAATCGTTTGAGCCATTCGGATATCAGCATTTCGAATACGTCTTCGTACAGGGCTTCTTTACTAGGAAAATGATGGAGAAGACTCGGCCGCTTGATGCCTACTCCGGCTGCAATATCGTTCAGCGAGGTTCCGTCGTAGCCCCGCTCGGCAAAACAGTGGAGCGCCTCTTCGAGAATCATGTCGCGAGTAGAGCGTGTATCGCTGGCGATGGCGTCTGTCACACAGGCATTGTATCGCCAGATTCTGCCTACCTACCAGTAGGTAGTGGGCTACAGTTAGCTTATGAGCAGTTTCCTGAACCATCTATTCGTAGCCGTTGTTGTTGCCGCCGTGGTGACCACCGCTGCAAATACCTGCACCACCGTGTACCTTCATCGAGCATTGAGCCACAGAGCGTTAACAGTGCATCCATTGGCTGCGTGGTTCTTTCGCGCAGTGTTGTGGCTCTCCACTGGCATTAAGCCAAAAGAGTGGGTCGCAGTTCACCGTAAACACCATGCCTTCACCGACATCGATGGTGATCCCCATTCGCCTGTGTTGTTGGGCTGGAAAAAAGTTCAAAAGAACAATGTTGCTCTGTATCGGGCAGCGCTCGCTGATCCCGACACGATGAATAAATACGCCAAGGACCTCCCTGACGATGCATGGGATCGTGCGTTTTTCGGCCATAACAAAACGGGATTGTTACTCGGAATAGCCATTCTTGTTGTCACGCTCGGACCCGTCACTGGTCTACTAGCCGCATTTATTCACGCGAACGCCTACCTGGCGGTGAATGCGGCGGTTAATGCAATGGGCCACCGCTTTGGGCGCCGACCATATGCAAATAAGGCCACTAATCTCCAGTGGCTCGCCTTCCTCACAATGGGAGAGGGTCTGCATAACAATCACCACGCTGCCCCCTCTTCCCCTCGGCTCTCACATCGCTGGCACCAGATAGATCCCGGCTGGTGGGTGATTCGCAGTCTGTCTCTGCTCGGCTTAGCGAAGCTGAGATTTTCTGACATTCGGCTGACGCCAACTGCAAAGGCATAGAAACTCACATCGAACGGCTACCTTTCACAGTGTGATTTCCACTTTCACATGTGAGGCCTTCTTTGATGGCGAAGTGCTCCATGGTCCACGCATTCTTGACGTCGATGCATCTGGACACGTTGTCAGAATCGATGAACATAAGGGCAATTGTGACTTCGCATTGATCTCGCCTGGCTTCGTCGATTTACAGATGAACGGGTTTGGTGCAGTAGATGTCGCCACTAGCACCATGCCTGAATTTCTTACCCTTGATGAAGAGCTTGCCCGATGTGGCACTACATCGTGGCTGGGAACAATCGTTACAGCACCATTGCAATCGATGACTCAGACTCTCAAGAGACTCGATGAGAACATTGCACATCACACTCAACGAGGTTGCATCGGTGTCCATATGGAAGGCCCGTTTTTGGGTGCTGCTCCAGGAGCACATCGAACGAGAGACATCATTCCCGTCGATTCTGAATTCCTACAATCACTACCTGAGAGTGTTCGACTCGTCACCATCGCTCCCGAGCAAATGGGTGCTCCCGCGGGTATCTCCTCTTTAACGGCGAGAGGCATTGTTGTTTCGCTCGGTCATTCTCGGTGTACAACAGCAGAATTCGAAGAGGCACAACGCATGGGCGCTCAGATGGTGACTCATTTGTATAACGGAATGAGCGAAGTACATCACAGAGCAGACAGCGTTGCTCTGATGGCTCTAACAAATGATGAAGTAGTGGTGGGAGTCATTGCTGATTTAGTTCACGTTCGTGCAGAAGCTATCGATTTGGCCTTCCGGGCCAAACCATCGGGAACAGTGTGTTTGGTGTCCGATTCTGTGGCATGGATGTCACCGTGGGCAGTGAAAAATGGAGTGGAAATCAGAGACGGATCACCTCGGCTTCCCAATGGAACCCTGGCAGGCTCGAGCACCCCCCTTGCCGAAGGAGTGCGCAATTGCGTGATAGGGGCAGGAGTTCCTTTAGATGAAGCACTCCGAGCTGCAACGTCAACACCAGCACGTTTGATAGGCCGAAGCGATATCGGACACATTCGACATGGTGAAAAGTGTGATTTTGTCGGTCTCGACGGTGAACTTTCCGTTGTGACGACCGTGCGCCGATTACCATCGGTACGTGGCTAACAAACTTTCCCCCGAACAAGACCAACTTGCAATCTCGATTATTCGGGGAATTGCCATGGACGCTCCCCTTGCTGCAAACAGCGGTCATCAAGGAACTGCCATGTCATTAGCACCGCTCGCACATGTTTTGTACAGCAGAATTCTGAATCACGACCCGCAGCATCCAGACTTTGTAAATCGAGACCGTTTCATACTTTCAAACGGTCACGCATCGATTTTGCAATATGCAATGTTGTTCCTGTCGGGCTACGGACTTGAAATGGATGATCTGAAGAAATTTCGTCAGTGGGACTCATTGACACCTGGTCATCCCGAAGTGGGTCACACCGCTGGTGTTGAAGTGACAACTGGCCCGCTCGGTCAGGGTTTCGCTAATGCTGTAGGAATGGCGATTGCCGAGTCACATTTGCGTGAGGTACACAACGGACAAGTAGACCACCATATTTATGTTGTGGCTGGCGACGGGTGTCTCATGGAAGGAATTAGCCATGAGGCTGCTTCACTTGCCGGACATTTGAAACTTGATCACCTTGTATGCATCTTTGACGACAACAAGATCACAATCGACGGAAGTCTTGATCTGACTTGTAGCGACGATGTTGCTGCACGTTTCCGCTCCTACGGTTGGAACGTCATCGAGCCTGGCGATGTTGCCAATGATTGTGATGCCCTCGAAACAGTACTTGCAGCAGCACGCGACCATCGTGGTGCGCCGACTCTTGTGATGTTGCGTACTCATATTGGCTTCCCATCTCCTGAGATGACCGATAAACACGAGGCTCACGGAAATCCGTTTAACGCAGAATTGGTAAGTTCCGCCAAGAAAGTCATGGGCATCCCCGATGAGCCTTTCTTTGCTCCTAAAGAACTCGTCGATGCGTACCGTGAACATTGTGCTGCCAAAGGCGCACAACTGTGGTCGGCATTTGGTGTCCATGATTGGCAGAAGAACTTTGGCGCTATTAGTCATGGTGAATTAACTGCAGCGCTTCCTGTTTTTGACGCAGACACCAAACTCGCCACTCGTCAGGCTTTTCAAAAAGTGTTGGAAGCAACCGGATCCGTGATGCCGTTTGTTCTTGCAGGTGCTGCTGACCTAACAGGAAATACCGGAGCGAAACTCGCATCTACATCTGGTTACTCTGCTTCTCATCGTGCTGGTAAGCAGATCTATTACGGAATCCGTGAACATGCCATGGGTGCCGCAATGGTGGGAATGGCTCTTCATGGTGGAATCCTTCCCGTTGGCGGAACGTTCTTCGTTTTTGCCGATTACATGCGTCCTTCTATTCGTTTGGCGGCTTTGTCTAAAGCACGATGCGTGTTTGTTTTTAGTCACGACTCGGTCGGTGTTGGTGAAGATGGACCAACACACCAACCTGTAGAGCAGCTGGCGTCTTTGCGCGCCATTCCAGGCTTGCAAGTTATTCGTCCTGCAGATGCAAATGAGACAGCTCATGCGTGGTTGGCAGCGGCAACCTTCGATGGTCCGACGGCCATCATTTTGTCTCGCCAAACAGTGCCTGCACTGACCGATGGCTCGGCAGTAGCGCCGGGTGCAGCGGTTTTGCATGCTGTTGCTAAGCCCCAAGCAACACTCATTGGTACGGGAAGCGAAGTGTCGGTCGCACTAGACGCTGCAAAATTGCTTGAAAAAGAGGGCATATTGGTCAATGTTGTGTCTATGCCATCGTGGGATCGTTTTTCTCGACTCGATTCACAACAACAAGACGCGATTCTTCCAAGATCACTTCCTCGCATCAGTGTCGAAGCTGGCACCACCTTTGGCTGGGCTGCGTTTGCATCGCAGAGTGTTGGAATCGATCGCTTCGGTGCTAGTGCGCCAGGAGCATTAGTGATGGAAAAGCTGGGCATAACTGCAAGCCATGTTGCGGCGGTCGCGAAGAGTGCCATTACTTCATGAGCAACCTACGTCGCCTCTATGAAGAGCACGAACAAAGTCCGTGGTT
>WLEX01000100.1 GCA_009704065.1 Actinomycetota bacterium | reverse complement strand
TGATGACAATGTTCTCCGTGTACCACTACATCGCCGTCGTGGTCGATAAAACCAGCGAGCGCCTTGAACATTGTCGATTTACCCGCGCCATTAGGGCCAACGACTGCAACCAGTTCACCTGAACCAACAGAAAAACTGCTAGCTGCGAGTGCGTGAACGTCTCCATACGACACCGCCACATTGATGGCTCCCAGAACGGTTGAGGCACTCATGAACAACGTAATCCTGTGGCAATACGTGCAATGTTGGCTTGCATGATGGAGAAGTACGTGGCGCCAGCAGCGAGATCTTCGTTACTGATTCCTTCAACGGGATCTAGTACCTCGGAAGTGGCACCCACTTTTTCTGCCAGGGTCTTGGCAAGATCGGCTGGCAAAAGTGTTTCGAAGAAAATTGTTGATACGCGTGATTTCTTTGCAAATGCAGCAATAGCTTCGAGGCTCTGAGCCGAAGGTTCCTCTTCGGGGTTCACGCCGGCAATGGCCACTTGCGCCAGTTTGGCGCGTTTAGCGAGATAGGCAAATGCGCGATGAGAAGTAACAAGAGCATTCGATTCACATTGCGCTAGTGAGGTATCGATGGTGTTGCCCAGCGCCTCTAGTTCTGCAATGTAGATAGATGCATTAGATCCAAACTCTGCAGAAAACTCTGGGTGAGCATTCGCCATTGCATCGGTTATTGCCTGAGTCATAGCAATCATGTTGGCGGGGTCTAGCCACACATGTGGATCTTTTCCTGATTGCAATACTTCACCATCGGGCACGCCGGTCGTTCCCTCTAATTGCCAACCGAGCGGTAGCAAAGTGACTGAGGAGAGAACATCGATTGCAGTTGTTGTGCGAGGCAATGTCTTGATTGCCTTTTCAACATCAGGTTGAAATCCATCACCCATGTACAACACGAGCGATGCAGACGATAGCTCTGTGAGTTTCTTGGCAGTGAGTTGCACGTCGTGTGCGCCCTGGCCGGGGGGAGTGAGTGCAATGGTGTGCACATGGTCGCCACCTACGCGTTGCACGATTTCTTGCAATGGATAAAACGATGCAGCAACCGAGAAAGTAGTTGAGTCGTCGGTGTTTGTTGATGTCGATGCAGATCCGCAGGCACCAAGGATTACGCAGGCAAGCGCAACAGTGGTGATGGGAATGATTCTCACAAAGGCAATCTAACCAAAATGAGAACCATTCCCAACATTGAGAATCGGTGGGAAAGGTATGCGGTAATAAGGTCAAAGCAGCAAAGGGGTGTACATGGCAACAGGTGATGCGGTATTTCGACGAGAGAGCGACTGTGAGACCGAATCATGGCGAGATCCCGTGTCGGGCCATGTTGATTGGTGGACGCTGTTTAGCAGCGATCGAACAAACACGGAAGGTCTCACTGTGGGAGTCGCAGAGATCCCCGTGGGCGCACCAGAACCACCGCGTGGGCATCAGCATGTGCAGGCCGAGGTGTACTACTTCTTATCGGGCACAGGGCAAGTGGTGGTGAACGGCACACGCACAAATGTGACCTCCGGTGATGCTGTGTTTATCCCGAGTGATGCCGAACATGTGGCGGTGAACACTGGCACCGAACCATTGCGATTGTTGTATGTCTTTGCTGCAGATTCGTTCGCAGACATTGAATACAAATTCCCAGAGTAATTATCTTCTTACTTCCAGAGTTGTGATAAGTCAGAAATTGTTGGTGTTAGATATTTTGCAATGGGCGATGATGTGCGCCATACGAGGCCAACAGAACGACCGGCACCAGAAGAACGCAAAGGTCGAGTAACGACTCCACTGCCTTCGCGCGCCTCGATTGGGGCAGCTGACTGCGGCAACAGTGTGATACCCATGTTGGCTGACACCATTTGTACCAGTGTAGAAAGACTGGTTGCTTGAATATCTGAGGGCTGTAGGTTGCTGCGAACGCACAAGTTTTCAGCTTGATCACGCAAGCAGTGTCCCTCTTCCAATAGCAAAATGTTTTCCCTTGACAGACGTTCCAGAGTGATGGGGGATGTTGAATCTGCCCAACGATGATCTGTAGACATAGCTACCAGAAAAGGATCATGGGAAAGAACTGCTGTAGTGAGCGTTGACTCTTCTACTGGTGGGGACAACAAGCCAACGTCAATTCTTCCATGTCGTAATGAATGTACAAGGTCATGAGTCTTTTCTTCATGAAGATGTAGTTGCACTTGTGGGTGATGTTTACGAAGTGACTGCACAAGAGCCGGCAATAAATACGGTGCCATCGTAGGAATCGCACTGACGTGTATCTCACCTATCAATTCTTCGCCAGTGTTGTGAGCCTCAATCACAAGATCATTCATGTCTCGCAATAATGCACGGGCACGGTCGACCACTTGTGTGCCTCGTTGAGTGAGCAGAATCCCACGAGTGGTTCGTTCAACTAGCTGTTGCCCAAGTCGATTCTCTAGTTCCTTGATTTGTGCACTCAGGGCTGGTTGCGAAATAAAGCACGCATCGGCTGCACTGCTAAAACTGCCCTCATCAGCGAGTGCCACCAGATAAGTGAGTTGCTGAATGGTCGGTATGTTCATAACTAAATCCTATACAAAGCATAACTTATTAAAATTTGCCTTATACCTAAAGTACCCCGATAATGAAGGCCACGGTCATACGACTTGGAAAAGGACACACAATGGAATCAACAGGAAAATGCCCAGTAGTACACGGTGGAGCAACGACTGCCAAAACTTCAAATAGTCAGTGGTGGCCGAATGCTCTCAATATCGACATCTTGCATCAGAACGATGCTCAGACACATCCGTTCGGACCTGATTTCAACTACAGAGAAGAATTGAAGAAACTAGATGTTGAAGGGCTGAAGCGCGATCTTGTCTCACTTATGACAGAGAGCCAATCCTGGTGGCCAGCAGATTGGGGCCATTACGGCGGTCTCATGATTCGTATGGCGTGGCACTCGGCGGGCACGTACCGCATCTCAGATGGCCGCGGAGGAGCAGGAACTGGCAATCAGCGATTTGCTCCGTTGAACTCGTGGCCCGACAACGCAAATCTCGATAAAGCTCGCCGCCTGTTGTGGCCAATCAAAAAGAAATACGGCAAATCCCTGAGCTGGGCAGACCTCTTTATTTTGGCGGGCAACATGGCCTATGAGTCGATGGGCTTTACCACTTTCGGTTTTGCCTTTGGGCGTGAAGACATATGGGCACCAGAAAAAGACATCTACTGGGGCAGCGAAACTGAATGGCTACCGCCAAGTGATACCCGGTATGAAAATGTGAACGACGCATCCACCCTAGAAACACCCCTTGCAGCCGTGCAGATGGGTTTGATTTATGTGAACCCCGAAGGTGTGAATGGTGTGCCAAACCCGTTGTTGACTGCGCAACATATTCGCGAAACATTTGCACGGATGGCAATGGACGACGAAGAGACTGTTGCACTCACAGCTGGCGGACACACAGTCGGCAAAGCACATGGCAACGGTGACGCGTCAATAATCGGGCCGGCTCCAGAAGGTGCAGATGTAGAGACTCAGGGATTCGGATGGATGAATCCTGGACCACGAAGTAATGGTGCCGGCACAGTCACCAGTGGTATCGAAGGAGCATGGACAACGAACCCCATCGCTTGGGATCATGGCTATTTCGATTTGCTCTTCAAGTACGAATGGGAATTAAAGAAATCACCTGCTGGTGCACAGCAGTGGGAGCCAGTCAATGCTGCAGAAACAGATAAAACCGTTGATGTAGAAAACCCTGGCCTTCGACATAACCCCATCATGACTGATGCCGATATGGCGATGATCATGGATCCTAACTACCGCAAGATTTCAGAACGATTCCATAAAGATCCTGCATATTTCGAAAACGTCTTTGCGCGTGCATGGTTTAAATTGACTCACCGAGACATGGGACCAAAGGTTCGCTACATCGGACCCGACGTACCGCAAGAGGAGTTGATTTGGCAAGATCCGATTACTGCAGGCTCAACTGAATACTCAATCGACGATGTGAAGTCATGTATTCGTGAATCAGGATTGTCGGCAGTCGACATGATCTCTACAGCATGGGATAGTGCGCGTACATTCAGAAATTCCGACAAACGCGGTGGTGCCAATGGTGCACGCATTCGCCTAGCACCACAAAAAAACTGGGAAGGAAATGAGCCAGAGCGTTTGCAGCGTGTACTCGCTGTGTTAACACCGATTGCAGAACAAACAGGAGCATCTGTCGCAGATGTCATTGTGTTGGCCGGCAACGTAGGAATTGAATCAGCGGCGAAGTCTGCAGGTCACACGGTTGAAGTTCCCTTTTCGCCTGGACGTGGTGATGCCACTGTTGAACAAACAGATATCGATTCGTTTGCTCCACTTGAACCATTGAGTGATGGATTCCGCAACTGGCTGCACACGGGTAATACCGCAAAGCCAGAAGAATTGTTGCTTGATAAAGCACAACTCTTAGGGCTCTCTGCTCGCGAAATGACAGTGCTCATTGGTGGGATGCGAGTGCTCGGCACAAATTACGGTGACACTGATTTCGGCGTCTTTACAAAGACTAAGGGTGCATTAACGAATGACTTCTTCTCAGTCTTGACCGATATGTCGTACGCATGGGAACCGTCTGATGAAGGCGTGTATCACCTGCGCGAACGAGCCACTGGTGCGATTGTGTATTCCGCGACTCGCGTCGACTTGGTCTTTGGTTCGAACTCAGTCCTGCGTTCCTACGCAGAGGTATATGCGCAAGATGACTCGAAAGAGAAGTTTGTTGCCGACTTTGTTGCCACATGGGCCAAAGTCATGAATGCAGACAGGTTCGACCTGGTCTAGATCGCTCAGTTACCTCGCCTTTGGGGGAGTCTCGCTTGTAGCCTTTTAGACGTTGTCCACGAGAGGAACCCCCAATGGCGAGTGACTGGTTTGAAACTGTTGCCGAAGCACAGCGTCGTGCAAAAGCGCGCTTGCCAAAGTCGGTATATGGAGCCCTCATTGCAGGTTCTGAAAAAGGTTTGTCGTCGACCGACAATCTGAATTCATTCGATCAACTCGGATTTGCCCCACACGTTGCGGGCAACTCGAACACTCGTGACATGTCCACCACCATCATGGGTGAAGCATTGTCGATGCCTGTCATCATTTCGCCCACTGGCGTGCAAGCTGTTCATCCTCAAGGTGAAGTTGCTATCGCTAGGGCTGCAGCGAACCGCGGCATTCCTATGGGTCTCAGTTCGTTTGCAAGCAAGTCTGTTGAAGATGTTGCTGCAGTAAACAATTCAGTGTTC
>WLEX01000010.1 GCA_009704065.1 Actinomycetota bacterium | reverse complement strand
TGGCCGACCGCATCCGTAGCACGCTATCTAAAACAGCACTAGCGATGCTGTGTTTGTCGGAAAGTGGCACTTCTGTCACTGTTCCAGTGGCATCCACAATGGAGACCGCGTTCGTATCGTGAGCAAAACCGACCCCTGGAGCGGACACATCATTGGCCGCAATCAGGTCGAGATTTTTGCGTTGCAGTTTGCCACGAGCGTTATCCACCAGGTTGCTCGTCTCGGCTGCAAAACCCACCAAAGTCTGCCCCGAAGCCTTCGCAGCACCCAGTGCGGCCAAAATATCGGGCGTTGGCTCGAGGGTAATGGTGGGAATTCCATCGGACTTTTTGAGCTTGTCTGCAACCGCTTGGACAGGTCGGAAATCAGCGACTGCCGCTGACATCACAATGACATCTGACTGTGGCCCGAACTTTCCCACTTCGCTCATCATCTGGGCCGCAGTTTCAACAGGAACCACGGTGATACCAGGCAATGTAGAGCGATCGACTGTGCTGACGAGGGTGACGGTGGCACCACGGATGGCAGCGGCTTCGGCGATGGCGTATCCCTGCTTACCACTGGAACGATTAGCAATCACACGTACCGCATCGATTGGTTCACGAGTGCCTCCGGCAGTAACCAACACCGACAGACCTTCCATATCGCGATGACGACCAGCAAGTACTGAAGAAACAGCACCAACAATGGAAGCAACATCGGCGAGTCGCCCGGTACCAATATCGCCACCTGCAAGGCGACCAGATTGCGGTTCAACAATGATCACGCCACGTTTACGTAGCAATGCAATGTTGTCGATCACCGCAGGGTGTTCCCACATTTCGGTATGCATAGCCGGACACAACACCACTGGTGCACGGGTGGCAATCAACGTTGCAGTCAACAAATCATGCGATAAACCCATCGCATATGCAGCGATCACACGTGCCGTTGCCGGGGCAACAACAATCACATCAGCCGTTTGACCAAGTCGGGTATGAGGAATAGGTGATGCATCGTCCCACAGGCTTGTGTGCAGTGGCTCAGAAGCAAGTGCCGACAATGTGACGGGGCCAATAAAGCGGTGTGCATCCTCGGTCATGATGGGCGCTACATGCGCACCAGCGTCGACCAACTGGCGACAGACCTCTACTGCTTTGTATGCAGCGATACCACCAGAAACAGCAAGAACAATTTTTTTACCGCGCACAGATTCCATGGAAAAAATTCTCTACAGATGTAACGGTCGCGATGAGACCCGAGTGATTACTCGGCGTCAGCCTCAGGGGCATCGGCTACGTCTGCGTCTTCTTCGATTTCACCGAACAATTCAGCAGCGTCTGCTTCCATCTCGTCGTATGGCAAACGCTCTACTTTGACGATTTTGTCGGCAGCAATTTCTTCGAAAGCGATTGACAAAGGCTTACGGGCAACTGACGACACTTGAGGTGGGACCATATGGCCGAGACCTTCGCCGAGCTGGTTGAAATACGAATTGATCTGGCGCGCGCGGTACGACGCAAGAGTCACGAGACTGAATTTGGAGTCGACGCGGTCGAGCAATCCCTCAATGTGTGGATGAATCATGGAGTCGTTTTGACGTGACATGGTGGACCTCCGAAGTCGCTACAGGTTATCGGCGTGCGGTTCGGGCCGCACCGATAATGCCCTGAATCTCAGCAACTGCACGCTCTAGATCGTCATTAATGATCAAAACATCAGCCTTTTTGGCACCCTCACGCTCTTCGTCCTCGGCCTTTTTGAGTCGTTCAACGACGTGATGTTCAGGGTCGCCGCGCCCCTGGAGGCGACGTTGTTGCTCTTCACGCGATGGTGGGCTCACAAATACCAAGATGGCCTCGGGATGGCTGGCCTTTACCTGTTCGGCTCCGTGCAGCTCGATTTCAAGAACGATGTCGAGTCCTGAACCCATTTCGGGTCGGGGCGAACCATACAAATTGCCAAGAAACTCTGTCCACTCAAGAAAACCGTCTATCGCTATTTGTTTTTCGAAATCTTCACGTGCGACAAAGACATACGCAGTGTCTGGCTCACCGTCACGTTGTGCACGCGTTGTCCATGACCTGCTGAGCCACAGCTGTTTATCGCGAGCCACCAGTGCTTCAACCAGTGTTCCCTTCCCTGCGCCACCTGGGCCAGACACGATGACAATGATGGGGTCGGTCATGTCACCTCCCCGCTTGCAATCAACAAGGCAGCACGAGTATCGGAATCGAGATCGGCCAAGCGGGCAAAAGCCTTAATGGCGAGTTCAGCCATAAGCCGACGGCCCTTTACTTTTCCAAGAGCTGGATGGACATCAAGCAACTTCACCACATATGTATGGTCACGATGAACATCGCGAGGAGCAGACAAAACCTCGGCAAGTGAGCCGTTCTGCGACAAGCGCACCGTGGTATCACGACCTTCACGAAGAAGACGAACGGTCTCCATATCGCGAACTGTGCTTTCCATGAGCCAATGATAGTTCCGAGAACTCGATGTGTCTCGAATTTCTGATTTTTACCGGTGGACAGAATTCACAATGTCACTCCATGTTGAAGCGCCTTGCTGGCGAGCAATATTCGCTGCATCACATGCAATTCTCCACGTGGCGTCGGGTCGGGCAAAAGACGCTGTTCCTACCTGCACCGCATTCGCTCCGGCCATCATCATCTCTACTGCATCGGCACCCGAGGCAATTCCACCAACACCGACAATAGAAATTTCGGGAAGTGCGCTTCGCACATCGTGAACGGCACGCACCGCTATGGGATGAATGGCTGGACCCGATAATCCCCCGCCACCATTTCCCAGTGTGTAGCCACGCTTTCCAATATCAATCTGCATTCCCAGCATGGTGTTGATGAGAGTCAATGAAGATGCACCTGCATCTATAACCGTTGTTGCCACTTGCACGATGCGATCGGTGTTAGCACTGAGCTTTGCCCACACAGGAACAGACGCAATAGCCGAGACAGCCGCCACGATTTCTCCGGCGAGCGATGGGTCGTGCGCAATGATTCCACTTCGACCTTCAAGGTTCGGGCACGACAGGTTGACTTCGATTGCCGCAACACGATTACCCACTGCTTGCAATTGTTCGGCAGCCAACACATACTCGCGCACACTACGTCCCCAGATACTTGCAACCACTGTGACTTGTTGTTGTTCTAACAATGGCAAAGAAGTGTCGCACCATGACACAACACCTGGTCCCTGAAGACCAACTGCATTCATCATGCCGCTCTGGGCAACATGAACTCGCGGAGCAGGGTTCCCCTCCCACAATTCGTGGAACAAACTTTTTACAACTACTGCACCCAATCGGTGAAGCGGCATATACCTACCAAGTTCAACATCATGCCCGCTTGTGCCCGACGCAGTCATAAAAGGGTTAGCCAATACGACTCCACCTACCTCTACTTCTCCCAGTGCTTCGAGAGCACTTGCGCCGCGCCGCATGTGAATCATCGTCCGTGATACTCCTGCAGTGAACGTACCTCAACTTCACTTGATCGTTGTTCCCACAAACCGTTTACGGCAGCCAAAGCCGCTTCCACCGTGGTCACCGATGACACACCGTTTGAGTTCGCCGCTTTACGAATGGCCTCGCCATCCTCACGTGACCCACGCCCATGAGGCGTGTTCACTACAAAAGTGATTTCACCTTGAGCTACCAATTCGGCTGCATTGTCCATCGAGGATCCAGCAATCTCTGAGAGCTTTCCGACCACACGGTCAACGGGTAGCCCGAATTTTGCAAGATAGGCAGCAGTACCGGTGGTAGCGGCAATTCCGAGTCCGAGTTCACGTAGTCGCTTAGCTACAACCAATCCCGCAGGTTTGTCGCCGTCATTCAACGACAAGAACACTGTCCCTGACGTTGGCAACACCGTGCCAGCAGCAGTTTGAGATTTCACAAATGCTCGCCCGAAGGTTCGATCGATTCCCATGACTTCACCGGTTGAACGCATTTCTGGTCCAAGTGCCGTGTCGACGTCGGGGAATCGATTAAACGGCAGCACCGCTTCCTTTACTGAAACGTGGCCACCAGTAACAGGAGGCGTGAGCAACCCCTCTACTCGCAGTTCCTCAAGTGTTGCGCCGAGCATGACGCGGCTCGCAACCTTTGCAAGAGGTACTCCTGTCGCTTTAGCGACGAACGGCACTGTGCGCGACGCACGAGGGTTGGCCTCGATGACATACACAGTGGTTCCGAGCACCGCGAACTGAACGTTAATTAAGCCTCGAACATCGAGTGCGTTAGCGATCGATGTTGTGTAGGCACTAATCACTTCAACGACCCATGCTGGGAGAGTTTGTGGCGGGATGGCGCACGCTGAGTCACCGGAGTGAACACCAGCTTCTTCCACATGTTCCATCACTCCACCAATCAGGACTTCGCCTGTATGGTCGCGAATGGCATCGACATCGACTTCAGTGGCGTCTTCTAGAAAGCGATCGATAAGTACTGGTCGCTCAGAAGACAATCCGCCTTCTTTACCCAGACTCCCATCGTGGGCCATCTGATCCATCGCACGTTCAAGTGCTGCTTGATCGTGAACGATTTGCATTGCTCGCCCGCCGAGAACATAACTGGGGCGAACCAGAACCGGAAACCCCACTTCGGCTGCAATCTTGCTTGCTTCAGGAACTGTCACCGCAGTACCTCCGGGAGGCTGCGGTATCGACAAACTGTTACACAGTTGATTCCACTTCTCACGATCTTCTGCCAAGTCGATGGAGTGTGGTGATGTGCCAGCAATCAAAGCCGGATCAATAAGACCAGACAGTTTCAGCGGAGTTTGTCCACCGAGACTCACAATGACTTTGGGAGCAACACCACCCGATGCAAATGTCTCAGCCGCAATCACATTAAGCACGTCTTCACGTGTGAGTGGCTCGAAGTACAAGCGATCAGACGTGTCGTAGTCGGTCGACACAGTTTCTGGGTTGCAGTTCACCATTACAGTCTCGAATCCAGCCGCACGTAGGGCGAAACTCGCATGAACACAGCAATAATCGAATTCGATGCCTTGTCCAATTCTGTTCGGACCAGATCCCAAGATGATGACGCGAGGCCTATCTGATGGGCGCACCTCATTTTCGTCTTCGTACGTTGAGTAGTGGTACGGAGTAAGCGCTGCGAATTCAGCACTGCAAGTATCGACAGTTTTGTATGTAGGTATGACGCCGAGAGATTCACGTTGTGCACGAACCTCAAGTTCGTCGACACCGAACACATAGGCCAACTGAGAATCAGAAAACCCGAGACGTTTTGCACGACGCATTTCATGTTTCGACAAAGTTGACAATTTCTTTGTTTGTAATGAATGTCGCTCATCGATGATGATCTGCATCTGATCAAGGAACCAATAATCGATCTTTGTCGCATCATGAACCCGGTCGACTGTGATGCCACGGTGGAGAGCTTCGCCCACTTGGAAAATTCGTTCTGGTGTAGCGATGCCAGCCATCTTCAATAAAGCTTCGTCATCGAGGGCGTCGTACAGACTTTCACCCGGATCACAATTAAGTCCGAGACGTCCTTGTTCGAGAGAGCGCAAACCCTTTTGCAAACTTTCGGGAAAGGTACGACCAATGGCCATTGCTTCGCCAACACTTTGCATCTGCGTTCCCAGAATTCCTGACGTACCAGGAAGTTTTTCAAAGGCCCACCGTGGAATCTTTGTAACCACATAATCGATCGTGGGTTCAAAGCTTGCTGGTGTCATCTTTGTGATGTCGTTAGGAATTTCATCGAGGGTGTACCCCACTGCCAACTTGGCTGCAATTTTTGCAATGGGAAATCCAGTTGCTTTCGACGCCAAGGCCGATGAACGCGATACACGAGGATTCATCTCGATAACAACAAGATCACCATTTGCTGGGTTTAACGCAAATTGAACGTTAGAGCCACCAGTTTCCACACCAACCCGTCGGATGCACGCAAACGCCGCATCACGCATTTCTTGGTACTCGACATCTGACAGTGTTTGCGCAGGAGCCACAGTGATGGAGTCACCTGTATGCACTCCCATCGGATCGAAGTTTTCGATACTGCAGATAATGACGCAGTTATCGGCGTGGTCACGCATCACTTCAAGTTCGTATTCTTTCCAACCAACGATGGATGTCTCCACGAGAATCTCACGAATCGGACTTGCATCAAGACCATTCGAAGCCAACTTCGCGAACTCTTCCATGGTGTTTGCGATGCCCGTGCCCTTGCCACCCAAGATGTAGGCAGGGCGGATGATGACTGGTAGTCCGATTTCGGCAAGTACCGAATGTGCTTCATCCATGTTGTGGGCAATGCCACTCTTTGGAACCTTCAGACCAATTTCAATCATGGCTTGCTTGAACTTGTCGCGATCTTCTGCTGTAGCAATCGCTTCTGCATTAGCACCAATAAGTTCAGGGGTCCCAGGAACTCCTACGAGCCCTTTTTCAAATAGTGCCATCGCGAGGTTGAGACCGGTTTGTCCACCAAGAGTTGGCAATACAGCGTCTGGTTTTTCTCTTTCGATAATTTTGGCCAGAATTTCAGGAGTGAGTGGCTCTATATATGTGCGATCTGCAAAATCGGGGTCGGTCATGATTGTTGCAGGGTTGGAGTTCGCAAGAATGACGCGGTATCCCTCTTCTTTCAACACTCGACATGCTTGTGTTCCTGAATAATCGAATTCACACGCCTGACCAATAACGATGGGTCCTGATCCAATAATCAAGATGGTGTGGATGTCATTACGACGAGGCATTAGTTCTTCTCCATAAGTTCTGCGAATTGTCCAAACAAGTAGCGGCTGTCATGCGGACCAGGGCCAGCTTCAGGGTGATACTGAACACTGAAGGCGCGTAGATCACGCAGACGCATCCCTTCGTTTGTGTTGTCGTTCAAGTTGATATGCGTAATGTCGGCAACTCCCGACAGCGAATCGGGATCAACACAGAAGTTGTGGTTCTGGCTGGTGATTTCGACAGTGCCCGTTGCAATGTGGCGCACAGGATGATTTGCACCATGATGACCAAAGGGCAACTTAAACGTGTGTCCACCGAATGCTCGTGACAGCAACTGGTGGCCTAGGCAAATTCCAAAGGTGGGTGTACCTGCTTCAACGATTGCTTTGATTGCCGCAGTTGCTCCACCCACCATCTCTGGGTCGCCTGGTCCGTTAGACAAGAACACACCAGATGGCGACATGGCAAGAACTTCTTCTGCGGTAGTGCTTGCCGGTACCACCGTGACGGTTGCCATATCTGACAAGCAACGAAGGATCGTTGTCTTGATACCGAAGTCGTAGGCCACCACACGGAACTTTCCGTCACCAACGACATAGGGCTTGTCTGTTGTGACTTGCGAAACTAAATCGATACCAGAGGTTCCCTTTTCGTTTCGGGCCGCTGTGAGAAGCGACGCTTGATCAGCAGTTCCGAATGCGCCACGCAATGACCCAGAGTCACGAAGCAAACGAGTTAAGCGACGAGTGTCGAGACCCGCAACACCTGGCAATTTCTGTGCTTTCAACATTGCATCGAGATCATTGTCGCTTCGCCAATTGCTGCGACGACGCGCCATATCACGCATGATGACACCACGGGCATAGGTTCCTCGTGATTCAGAATCGATGGGTGTGACTCCGTAGTTACCGATATGAGATGTAGTGAACGTAATAATTTGCCCGGCGTATGACGGATCAGTGAACACTTCCTGATAACCAGTCATAGCGGTATGGAACACAACCTCACCGGCAGCAATTCCATTGTCGGGCACATGCCCAATTGCTTCTCCTTCGAAGACTGAACCATCTTCGAGTACTAGTGCAATCTCTGTAATTCCGGAACTCACTTGAGTGCCTTCCCTTCTTGTACGACCACTTGGCCGTTATAGATCGTGTGCCGCACGCGACCACGAAGTTCCATGCCGTGATACGGCGTATTGTTGCTACGGCTTGCTAGATCGTGTCTCGACACAGTCCACACATCGGTCGTGTTCCAGACCGAGATATTTGCTGGTTCGCCCACCGCGATAGGACGCCCTTGCTGTGGAAGCGATGCGATGCGAGCCGGTGCCCACGACATGACCTGCGCAATTTGCTGTGCGGTGAGAGTGAGTGCAGTATTGACCACTCCAAGGGCTGTTTCTAATCCCAACATTCCGGGGGGCGCTGTGTCGAGTGGTTGTTCTTTTGTGTGACCAGCATGTGGCGCATGATCGGTTGCAACTGCATCGATGGTGCCGTCGGCTAGTCCGCGCTTTAGTTCTGCAATATCTTCAGCAGTGCGCAATGGTGGATTCACCTTAAAGATGGGATCAAATCCCAAAAGCATTTCATCGAGAAGAGAAAGATGATGCGGTGTCACTTCAGCAGTAACAGGTAAACCCTCGGCCTTTGCGTCTCGCACCAACTGAACACTTCCAGCTGTAGACAGGTGCAAAAAGTGCATCTTTGCGCCAGTGAGTCGCACCAATGCGATATCTCGTCGCACCATTTGCTCTTCGGCTTCTGATGGCCAGCCAGGTACACCCATTGAGGAGCAGCATGCTCCATCGTGCATCACTGCACCTTCGGTGAGCGCCGAGACCTCGCAGTGTTGCGCCAACGTGACACCAAGACGCGCGGCCGCAGTAAGTGCACGTTGCATGACATGCGCATCTTGCACTCCATTGCCATCATCGGTGAAGAGTGTGACTCCGACACGAGATAGCGAGTCGTACGGCACTAGTTCGCGCCCGAGTCTTCCCACTGTGATGCAGCCAGATGGCACAACTTCACATAGACCAGCCTCAATGCCGCGCTCTCGAACAAAGAGAACCGTAGCCACATTGTCTTGGGCTGGATCAGTATTCGGCATAGCTACAACGGCGGTATACCCACCGAGGGCTGCAGCGCGGGAACCCGATTCGATAGTTTCTGCCTCTTCTTTGCCCGGCTCACGCAGGTGCGTATGAAGATCAACAAAACCAGACGAGATGTAGCAACCCGTTCCATCGAGAACGAGATCTCCTTGTAGGTTTTCACCAACCGCCTCAATGATTCCATTAACGATACGAACATCGGCAAGAAACACTGCATCTGGATTCACGATCTGAGCGCCACGAATGACTATTGATTGTGTTGCTGAACTCATACCGTTCCACCTGTTGCAGTTGCAGTGAGATCTCCGCCAAGCAACGTGAAGAGAACAGCCATGCGCACGGCTATTCCATTTGTTACCTGTTGCAAAATACGTGATCCTGGTAAATCTGATGGATCGACCATCATCTCGATACCTCGATTAATGGGACCGGGGTGCATCACTAAAGCATGAGGTGACAACCTTGCTGCTCGTTCAACGGTTAACGCGTAGTGGCTGCTGTACTCACGAAGGCTCGGCATATTCGATGCGCTGATACGTTCCCTTTGCATTCGCAACATGTACAAAACATCGACCGAATTGATTACCTCGTCAATAGATGACGCAGTAGTAACTCCCCAGTTTTCAATGTGACTTGGCAGCAACGCACTTGGTGCTACCAAAATGACTTCGGCACCTAAGCGCGTGAACATGTCGATGTCGCTTCGCGCGACACGAGAATGTTTGATGTCTCCTACGATGGCAATCGTGCGACCCTTCATAGAGTCGAGCTGGCCAAAGGATCGTGTGATGGTGTACGTATCGAGCAAAGCTTGTGTTGGGTGCTGATGCCAACCATCCCCAGCGTTCAATACTGACGCATTGGTCCATTGCGTGATTTGCTGAGGTGCTCCGCTCGACTTGTGTCGAACAACAAATGCGTCGACCCCCATAGCTGACAGGGTCTCAATCGTGTCGCGCAGACTCTCGCCCTTGTTCACACTGGAAGACGCAGCCGAGAAAGTGAGAACATCGGCAGACAAACGCTTCGCCGCTGTTTCGAAGCTCAAGCGTGTACGCGTCGAATCTTCGAAAAATACACTCGCAACAGTTTTCCCGCGCAGTGCAGGCACCTTCGAAATCGACCGTGTATTGATCTCCGACATGTAGTCAGCAGTTTCCAGCAATGAGATCATCTGTTCGACCGACAAGTCATGTGTTGACAAGAGATGTTTCATGATTGGCTCTTTTCGAGGCCCATCACTGCGACACCACCAGGTCCAACACTCACTTCATCACTGAAGTGAGTGGGGATGTTTTTGCCGACATAATCGGGACGAATGGGCAGTTCACGATGCCCACGATCGACCATTACTGCCAACTGCACTGCACGTGGTCGCCCATGATCATTGAGAGCCTCTAAGGCTGCTCGTACCGTTCGACCAGTAAACAGCACATCGTCGACCAACACCACGGTTTTTTCAGTGAGGTCAAACGTAATATCGGTGGGTGCAGTCAGTACTCGAGGGCGCAGACTGAAGTCATCTCGATACATCGAGATGTCGATGGCCCCTAACAAAAGGTCGTTTCCTGGCGCTATGCGGCTCACAGCATCACGTAGGCGTTGTGCAATCCACGTTCCACCAGTTTGCATACCGATAATGACAACAACCGACAAGTCGGCATTGCGTTCGATGATTTCATGAGCAATACGAGTAATTGCTCTTTCGATATCTGCCTCGCCGAGTAGCTCGGAGCGTTGCGACGACACCGTGGTCATTGTGGGAAGGAAACTCGAAGTTGTGGCATGAAAAACGCCCCTCGCGAGGGGCGTGCACACATGAAAGATGATGAAGTCATATTTTCCTTCCGTTCGAGCCTCACAGGACTCGTTTTACGGTCGTTCTCATTATAGACACACAGATCGGTGCCACGCCAGTGCGACTATGCGGTGGGACGAGCTTCCTTCGCTACCGCCGCCAGCACACCATTGACAAACCGGCCCGAATCATCGGTGGAGAAACGCTTTGCTAGCTCGACTGCTTCGTCGATGACAACTGCCACTGGCACATCGGGACGAGATCGGAGCTCATAAATAGCTAGTCGCAAGATGGCCCGGTCGAGTGCTGGCATGCGATCGAGAGCCCAGCCCTTAGCGAAAGTAACGATCTCAGCATCCAGGTCGGCACGTACCGCTTCGATGCCATTGAGCAGCTCACTTGTGAGATCTGCAGAGGCAACGCCACGGTCGGCCAGTAGTTCAAGTGGCGAGATTCCACGTTGCTCTGATTCGTAGAGGAAAATAACCGCTTGTTCACGGGCATCTGTCCGTTCGTCGCTCATGCGGAACGACTCTGGGTCACGTGCCATTAGACGCGTGTCACGTAATCGCCGGTGCGAGTGTCGACTTTGACCTTGTCGCCAACATTGACGAACAACGGCACTTGAATAACTTTTCCTGTTTCCAATGTGGCCGGCTTACGGGCACCCGACACTCGGTCTCCCTGCAGGCCAGGTTCAGTATCGGCAACAATCAACTCGGCCGAAGCAGGAATTTCAACCGTCACGATTTCACCATTGTGATACGCGATAATCGCCATTGCTTGTTCCACCAGATAATTGGCTGCATCACCGAGCGCTACAGGAGTAACGGTCATTTGGTCGTAGGACTCGGTGTCCATGAACACAAAATCATCACCATCTTTGTAGAGAAATTGCATGTCGCGCTTGTCGAGAATGGCCTGTTCTACGCGGATACCAGCGTTAAATGTTTTTTCGAGAAGGTTTCCATTTTTCAGGTTGCGCAACTTTGTGCGAACAAAAGCCCCACCCTTGCCTGGCTTCACATGTTGAAATTCAACGACGGTGAAGAGACCGTTATCAAGCTCGAGGGTAATTCCGTTCTTTAGATCGTTTGTGGTGATCGCGGGCATGTGAGGTCCTTCGGAGTAAGAGAAAGCGTGCGACACGTAGTGCCGGTGACGACGACCAGATCCTCGATCCGAACGCCGCCGACCCCTCCACGATAGAGCCCAGGCTCGACGGTCACCACCTCATTGGCCTGAAGCACTGCAGTGCAACGAGGACTCAGGATGGGTTGCTCGTGGATATACAGCCCAATCCCATGTCCTGTGCCATGGGGATATTCGTGTTCTAGTCCTTCCCGAGCAAAAACACGACGAACTGCTGCATCGACATCTGAACCAGCGACCCCATCATGAACGGCCTCGACTCCACGTGCCTGCGCCTCGATCACAGTGTCAAACATCTTTCGATATTGCGCATCAATCGAACCCACGAGGACGGTACGAGTCATATCGCTGCGATACCCCTCAATCATGGCCCCCATATCGATGATTACCCCATGGCCATTTTCCACGATGTCATGTGACGGTTCATGATGAGGTCGTGCACCATTTGGGCCCGTTGCCACGATGGTTTCAAATGCCACATCGTCTGCGCCACCTTCACGCATGAGCTGATCGAGTCGATTGCGGATTTGCCGCTCGGATTTCCCCACTAAACCGTCGGATACAACACTTTGCAAAGCAAAGTCTGCAACGCGTGCAGCATCTGAGATGAGTCGAATCTCGTTCTCGTCCTTAATTCGGCGCACTGCATCGAATTGACTCTCAATTGCCACAACGGTTGTTCGCTGTTGTAACTGTTGCAAGTGCGCTGCAGTGAGGTGGGTCAAATCGACACCAAGAACCGAACCTGCAGTTATCTCAAGGAGCACATCAAGGAATTGTGCACCGTTCACTACTGGAACAACTGATGTGGATGCTCCCCCAATCGCTAATTCAGATTGTGCTCGTTCCACATAACGGCCATCGACCAGAAGCCATGATTCACCACGCGCGGTGTTTACGATTAACTGAGCCGTACCGCCTGTGAAACCGGTGAGCCATCGAATGTCTTCGAGCCTAAGAACTAATTCGAACTCACAATCGTCGCGCGATGCGAGACGACCTATTCGGTTGGCGACATTCATTACTGACTGTCGAGTTCGACCAATGCTTCAACAGCAAGTGAATAACCGAGTCCGCCAAAGCCGGAAATTGTTCCATCGACTACGGGTGCCAACACACTGATATGGCGGAATTGCTCGCGCGCCCCTGGGTTAGACAGATGCACTTCAATAACGTGGCCTGGAAATGATTTGAGGGCATCATGAATGGCCCATGAGTAGTGCGTGAAAGCTCCTGCATTTATGATGATCCCACCATGAGCAGTATTGGCGGCATGAATTGCGTTTACCAATTCGCCTTCCGTATTTGACTGCACATCGGTCACCGAAATTCCATGTCGTGAAGCAGCCGCTGAGACTGTTGCTACATGCGATGCAAGCGTCGCAGTGCCATACACCTCTGGTTCTCTTGTGCCGAGCAAATTGAGATTGGGTCCATGTAAAACGAGAATCGATGACAATGTCATGTCACATACCGTACTCTGCCCATGCACTTCGCTCGAGTGAATAAACAATGTGAGGTTGACCCCACCAATTCGGGGTATTCGGATGGTCAAAATCAAGGTCAGGCCGTCGTGCCATTCCGATATGGCGCATCACAGATTCACTTCGTGCATTGCTTTGCGTGGTCCATGAGAAAATCGAATGAAGTTGGTGCTCTTCGAATCCAATGCGCAGAGACTCACGCGCCGCCTCACTGGCATATCCCTTACCCCAGGCCCACTTCGCCAAGCGCCAGCCCACTTCAACACAGGGAGTAAAAGATGTTCCCTCGATTGATGCAGCGGAGTTAAGCCCCGTGAAACCAGCAAAGGCGCCATCAACCTCTATCGCCCACAGCCCAAAACCATCATCGTTCATTCGTTGAGAAATTCGATTCACCATGGCCTCAGATTCATCCGCCGATAAAGTTGAGGGGAAAAATTCCATTACATCTACATCTGCACACAAGGCTGCAAATGGGTCAAGATCTTCTTCACGCCAGCCGCGCAACACCAGCCGTGCAGTGCGATACATGTTTATGCCAATCGGGCTACAAGATCACTAAGTGCTTCACGAATCATTTCTTCTGAAACGTGTGTCACCACTTCGAGACCATCGGCTGAATCGAGAACGAAAGTAAGTGAATCAATGGCTTTCTTGTCGCGACCCATATCGATGATGAGTTGCTCAGGGGTAATACCAACCGGCAATGGATTGCGCAGACCGTATACCTCGTGCACGACGTGATAGTGCTGGTCAACTCTGTCGGCACTAATACGACCCATGCGATGAGCTAGATGCGCCGCATAGAGCAATCCAATCGAGACTGCTTCCCCATGTGCGATAGAGAAATCAGTAGCGATTTCCAAAGCATGTGCAAGTGTGTGTCCGTAATTCAACAGGGCACGCACACCACCTTCACGTTCGTCGGCAGACACAATGTCGGCTTTGATACGAACACACCGCGCAACTCTTTCCACCATTGAGAGTGAATTGAGATCCTCTCTCACTATGAAGTGGTATTTCGCCATTTCACCAAGTCCGCAACGTGTCTCAAAATCAGACAACGTTGCAAGAGTGTTGAGATCACACACCACTCCATGTGGTTGCCAAAATGCTCCCACCAAGTTTTTGCCCTCTGCGATATTGACACCAGTCTTG
>WLEX01000001.1 GCA_009704065.1 Actinomycetota bacterium | reverse complement strand
ATCAGCTAGCGCGGCAATATCTCGCACGCCCACTTCAGAGAATGGCTTCTCTGCAATCAAGGTTCGTGCGGCGTTGATAAGCCTTTGTTCACCTTCGGCCCTTGTAATTGGCGATCTGCGCTTAGTGGCAGGTGCTTTCGCCGAACTATTTTTTTTAGGGAGAGTTTTCTTCGTTGCCACATCGAAAGCCTAATAGGGGTCTGACTGTTCGCGCTGACTGTTCGCAAAATAGGTATGAGAGTCTTTGTCTGTCGCGGGCATCTGGTCTAGAGTGCTTCGGTGCTGAAAGCCATGTATGTCTAGACGATTCGGATTTGGACGCAAGTCGAACTCGGGCGAAGACGGCACCGGATGGATCTATGCTGACCTCTTTTTGGCCCTCACAATCGTGGGTCTTGGGTCGGCTGTTATTACCTCGTCGTCACCCTCGCCAAGCGCAGCCGATGCCCCAAAGATTTTCCAATTGAGCTGTGCCGAGTTCAGCGTGCCAGTACCAGCCAATATCTCTGCAGCTGCTGGCGGCAAACAGATTGAAGGTGCAATCGGTGCAGAGATTGCGAAACGTGGATGGGCTCCCGAATCATCAAAACCAGGTTTTGCCATTGTGATGGGCGGGTTCGAAGGAGCAGAAGGTCCTGGCGCTGGTGATGGTCGTGCGAAAGCTTTGCTTGGTCGGTTGCGGGCAAGTTCCCCATTGTTGAAACAGATCGAAATGCGCACAGCAGGTGCGCGCTCTGTTCGTGTGAATGGCTCCGAAGTATCAGTTGGTGGAGCTGGTTCATTTTTAATGGTTGTTTATTTGTTATTTAGTGGTCCTCAGTTGACCGAAGATTGCACGCGTTAGGAAAACACATGTCAATGTCAGAAGCCGCCCATTCCGATGCTGTTGCAGCAGTCTCAAATTGGCTCACCATTTCAAAACAAAAAACCCTCGGCCAAAGCGCCACGGTTTTTGTAGAGGATTTACGCAACAACCAGAACACCCGTGAGTGGTCGAAGGTAAATGTTGAGCAGATCATGCCATTTAAGTCCGAAACACCACGATTGTTGTTGGTAGTTCGTGCGGGGGCAATGTTCCTCCCCATCCTTCTTACATGGCTTGCGTTGTCGCAGGTGATTGGGCCGTTCTCGCTCTACTTGCAGAATCAACAAGCAAGTGCAAACTTCTTGTGGTTCTGGCAACAAAATCCAGGTCACTCCTTTGCTGAAGTGTGGAAACTAAGCCACGTAGCGCTTACCGATGCGGCAATCTTGGCGTTCCTCACTGTTCTTGCCATGCGTATTACATGGTGGGAAACAAGTCGTGCAGAACAATCAGAAACTGCGTATGCCGAGATGTTGTCAGCTCTCGAGTTTTATTTCGTTTCTGCTCGCGGCTAATTACTTCTGATCTTCTCTCGCCATTTGTTCGGCGATTGCGCGGTCACGTTTCATCGTGTTGCGTACAAGAACAGTGCCAATTGTGAGAAGGGCTGCGATCATCACGCCGAATACTGTGTATTGCATCCAACCACCTCGATCACCTGAGAGTTGAGGCTTCTTGCCACAGTTTGGCCGTGGGTTCGAGTTGATGCACTCAGAGGGGTCGTTCTCTAGGTCGTAAACATACGATGGTTCGGTCACATTCGCTTCTGCAACGGTTGAATCGGTTGGTGTGTCGGCGGCATGTGCTTGCGAGACAGCAAACGGGGCGATGGTGAGAAGGACGGCACAGGTGAGTCGGGCGTAACGGGGCATAGGTCCATCGTCGCACGCCCACTAGTGTCGAGTGGGTCATGGCACAGACAAATTCCCCCCAGCACGACATTGTTCTCGTTGTCGATTTTGGCGCTCAGTACGCCCAACTCATCGCACGTCGCGTTCGCGAAGCTCTGGTGTACTCAGAAATAGTTCCGCATCGCATTACTGCCGATGAAGTACGCGCTAAAGCTCCGAAGGCAATCATTTTGTCGGGTGGCCCCAAAAGTGTGCATGTCGATGGTGCACCAACTCTCGACCCAGCAATTTATGAACTAGGAATTCCTATTCTGGGCATCTGTTACGGATGTCAATTGGTGGCGCAACAGTTAGGCGGCGTTGTTGCTCGTGGTGGTCGTGGTGAATATGGTCGCGCAACGCTGACACGAAGCACGCCCGTTTCGCAATTGTTAGGCGAGTCCACACCAGCCGTGCACGACGTATGGATGAGCCACTTCGATTTTGTGAGTGAAGCACCAGCGGGATTTGTGAGCACCGCGGCAACCCCCGATGCTCCTAATGCAGTGATTGAAGATGATTCACGTCGTATATATGGCGTGCAATATCACCCCGAAGTGGTGCATACATCAAGTGGACAAGAGTTATTGGTTCGTTTCCTGGTCGATATCGCCGGTTGCAAGCAGGACTGGACCATGTCGAACATCGTTCACGATCAGATCGATGCTATTCGTGCACAAGTAGGTAACGAACGCGTTATTTGTGGATTATCGGGCGGAGTCGATTCATCTGTTGCGGCTGCCATTGTGCATCAAGCAATTGGGAATCAACTCACCTGTGTGTATGTCGATACCGGTCTGATGCGCCGTGGCGAAAGTGAACAAGTTGTAGAAACTTTCCGTCGCAGCATGGGGATTGAACTTATTCATGTTGATGCAGGCGATCGATTCTTTGCAGCCTTAGCGGGAATCACCGAACCTGAAGCAAAACGAAAAGCCATTGGTGAATTATTTGTTCGTATTTTTGAAGAACACACTGGTGGTCTCACCGATGCAAAGTTTTTAGTGCAAGGAACGCTCTATCCCGACATTGTGGAAAGTGGCGGACACGACGGCACTGCTGCAGTTATTAAGAGTCATCACAATGTTGGTGGTCTGCCAGACGACATGACACTTGAATTGTGTGAACCATTGCGCGCACTGTTCAAAGATGAAGTGCGCAAGGTGGGAGTCGAAGTGGGATTGAGTGACGACATCGTGTGGCGTCAACCGTTTCCTGGCCCAGGTCTTGGCGTGCGCATCATTGGTGAGGTCACACCCGACAAAGTGGCAACACTGCAACATGCCGACGAAATAGTTCGACACGAAGTAAAGGCGGCAGGTCTCGAGCGCGAAATCTGGCAGGCCTTCGCGGTACTCGCCGATATCCGCAGTGTGGGAGTGATGGGTGATGAGCGCACCTATGGCCACCCCATCATCATTCGTGCCGTCACTAGTGACGACGCTATGACTGCCGACTGGGCGCGCTTGCCGTACGACCTGTTGGAAAAGATGTCGAACCGCATCATCAACGAGGTGCCAGGGATCAACCGAGTGGTCTACGACATCACCTCAAAGCCTCCTGGCACGATTGAGTGGGAATAGGCCCGAACGGGCTCATCTCCATCTATACAAGGCTCTCACGGGGCGACAGGGTGGCTTCACGGTACCCAAGTAGCCTGACGGGGTCATGTTTTCGACCCGCCACCACCGGGGACCGCTACGGTCCGCTCTGGCCTCACTTCTTGCCGTTGGCATCTTGGGGGGCATTGCTATTGCTCCTCGGGCAGCCTCGGCCGACTCGATCGATGACAAGCGCCGGCAAGCTGCAAACATCGCCGACCAACTCGAGCGCCTGACTGAACAGATGGATGCCTTGGGCGAAGACTATTCACAGTCGCTTTCCGATCAGGCAGACCTCGCCGTAGAAATAGATCGAGCTCAGGCCGATGTCGCTGCAGCTGAAGCGCAGTTGGGTCAAATGCGTGGCACGTTGTACATGTCGGCTGTTACGCAGTTCATGCATGGTGGTCGAAATTCCACTCTGACCAATCTGTTTGCATCTTCTGGTGGAGTGCAAGATGCCTTGCAGCGTGGACAGCTCACCAACATTGCTATGAACCAAGGGTCACTCACCACCGATGCGCTTGATGCAACCGCTACATCGCTTGCAAAGAAGCGAACCGTTCTCGAAAAAAAACGTAAGCAAGCAATCAGCGTTGGTGTCAATGTAAAAAAACGTCAAGGTGCTGCTGAGTCACTAGCTGCTCGTTACCAACAATTGCAATCCACAGTGCAAGGCGATTTAGTCGATTTACTGCGAGAAGAACGCAGCCGCCGTGAAGCACAGGCGCTTGCCGACGCACAAAAAGAAGCGGGTACCTACAAGAGCAAGTACTCCTCAATTCAGGCCAAGTATCGAAATATCCCGAAAGTGTCTGCGCGTAGCCAATCTGCAATTCGTGCAGCACTCGCACAATTGGGTGTGCCATATCGATACGGCATGAGCTCTCCTGGCAAAGCATTCGATTGTTCGGGTCTCACCACCTATGCCTGGGCGAAAGCCGGTGTGGGACTTGCTCGAAATTCGCGGGCACAATTCAATACGTTGCCCAAGGTGCCGAAACAATTAGCAATGCCAGGTGACCTGATTTTCACCGGTTCACCAATTCATCATGTGGGAATTTACTTAGGAAATGGAACCATGGTGCACGCGCCACAGTACGGCGATGTAGTGAAAATTGGGCCCATTCGTTGGTACAAAGTTGTTGGCGTCGCCCGACCGGGTTGATTCGCACTACGGTCGTGTCCCATGCAGGGGATTGACGAAGTCAAAGTAGAAGCGTGGCTGAACGCCAACATTGAGAACGCACAGGGTCCGTACACGTATGATCTCATTGCTGGTGGTCGCAGCAACATCACTTTTCGTGTCACTGATTCCAACGGCATGCAATTGGTATTGCGTCGCCCGCCAATGGGGCATGTTCTTGCAACCGCACACGACATGGCGCGCGAGCACCGCATCATCTCAGCAGTAGGCAAAACCAATGTTCCTGTTCCGCGCACTCTTGGTGTGTGCACCGACCTTGAGGTCAATGGTGCTCCATTTTATGTGATGGCATTTGTTGATGGCATTGTGCTCGACAGCCCCGAGAAGGGATTGTTGTTACCAGAAGAATTGCGAACTACTGCTGCAGAAAACTTGATTGATGTGTTGGCCGATTTACATGCAGTCGATATTGATGCGGTGGGGCTTGGCGACTTAGCGAAGCGTGAAGGGTATGTAGAACGTCAAGTCAAGCGTTGGAGTACCCAGTGGGCCAATTCAAAAACTCGTGAATTGCCAGCAGTCGAAGAAGTTGCGCGGCTACTTGCCAACAACATTCCCGTTCAGCACGGTGTTTCTATTGCTCATGGTGATTATCGATTTGGAAATTGCCTTACCGACGTATCGACCGGAAAAGTTGCTGCAGTTCTCGACTGGGAATTGTGCACACTGGGAGATCCACTCGCAGACCTTGGATATGTGGGCATCTATTGGACAGATCCAGGCAAACCAATGCTGCGTCACAATGATCCTTCCGGTCACCCGGGCTCCTGCACGTTCGATCACTTGGTCGAACGGTATGCAGCACGAACAGGACGCGATGTATCAAACATCGGTTACTACAAAGCATTTTCTAGTTTTCGATTGGCAGTTATTTCTGAAGGTGTGTATGCGCGCTATTTGCATGGCGCGATGGGAGATCAGAACATCGATCTTGCACCGATGAAATTGGGAACCGAAACATTGGCCGAGGCTGCACTTGCGGCATTACAAGGGAAATAAATAATGAGCACTTCAGTATTAGAAGGCTGGGTAAAGAGTTCGTTTACCTCTGCCAACATCACTCGCGATACCTATCGCAAAGGCTCTGGCCCTGTGGTGATTGTTGTGCATGAGATCCCAGGTATTACTCCTGCAGTAGAACGCTTCGCTAACGATGTAGTGAACGCAGGATTCACAGTGGTGATGCCAGCTCTCGTGGGTACTCCGGGCCAGGTTGTCACTGGTAAATACATTGCGTCTTCAATGTTGAAAATCTGCATTGCAAAAGAGTTCACCACTTTGGCGATGAAACAGACATCGCCGATCATCGCGTGGTTGCGTGCTCTCGCTCGTGCATTGCACACAGAAGTAGGTGGCAAAGGTGTGGGTGCAGTGGGCATGTGTTTCTCAGGCGGTTTTGCGCTTGGCATGATGGTTGATGACATCATGGTTGCACCAGTGTTGTCACAACCCTCGCTGCCATTTTCTTTGGGCAAAGAGCGTGGAGCAGATTTGAATTTGTCTCCCGATGACATTGCTGTAGTTGCACAACGTGCAGCAGATGGGTGTCAAGTACTGGGTCTCCGGTTCGATCAAGACAAATTGGTGGGTGACAGGTTTACTTCGTTACGCACATTGTTGGGTGATGCGTTTATCGCAATCGAATTGCCATCAAAGGATCCGAAAGACCATAGCGTTCTGACAGAACAACGCGATGAAGAAAGCGTTCAACGCGTCTTGAGTTTCTTTGCTGAAAAGCTGAAGTAACTAGCGAGGGCCGCCGTCAACAGGAAGAAGAGTGCCGGTGGTGTAACTGCTGGCATTGCTTGCAAGGTACAACGCAGCCCCCACAATTTCATGAGGTTCTCCACCGCGCTGCAACATGTATGCGGTGCGTGCACCTTCGTTAAAGCGGTCCATGTCCCAGGCTTTTGAAATGTCGGTGAGAAATGGACCGGGCACGATGCAGTTCACGCGTACGTGTGGTGCGTAGGTTCGCGCAAGTCCCATGGTGAGATTGTTCACCGCTGCCTTTGCTGCTCCGTACACCACTTCATTAGGTGACGGGCGAGTACTTGCGATGGAAGACACGTTGATGATGGAACCACCACGAATAACGCCAGTCTCATTGGGCGTGATCATATGTGTGCCAATGAGGGCCGATAAACGAAATGGTCCTTTGAGGTTTACGCCCAACACCTTGTCGTATAAATCTTCGGTCACGTCAACTAGTGATGAATACAACGGCGACATTCCTGCATTGTTTACCAGCACATCGATGTGACCAAACTCGGTAATTGATTCTGCAGCAAGACGTTCTGCATCTGACCACGACGCCGCGTGATACCCGACTGCCAGAGCACGCCGACCAAGCGCGCGCACTTCGTTTGCAACCGTCTCACAATTTTCTACTTTGCGACTTGCAACAACAATGTTTGCTCCGTGTTCCGCGAAAGCCAATGCCATTTCTCGACCAAGGCCTCGACTTCCACCGGTGATGAGTGCGGTCTTGCCCGCGAGAGAAAAAAGATCTGTGGTCATGGGGCTACCTGCGCTGAGTATTGGGGGTGCTTGAACGATGCCACAGTACGCGCTATTGATGGTCCACTCGACAGGAGGAGGTGTTGAGCAAGCAACCCTTTGGCTGCTTTGGCATTGTGCCCACCCACGATTCCGCCTGAGTGTGCAACAAGGTCTACTCGAATCGCATTGGGGAGTAGTTCCCAATCAAGAGCAGCACGATGTTCGTTCGGAAGTAAATCAATCACAGTCTTGTTTTTGATTGCTTGTAGTAATGCCGCAGTGATGTGTTCTCGCCACCACTTCGCCATCACACCAAAGGGAGCAAGACGTGCACCCATCTTCAATCGATAATCGGGTAGTAGATCATCGGCACGAACAAGACCGAGTAATCCGGAAGGAACGAAAATTCGTTTTACAAACGCATTGCGTTGTGTCGCTGTGAGCGACGCCAGATCGAGGTGATCCCACACGACGCCGGTGTAGCGCTGCCAGGCGGGGAGGGAAGGTGAATCGAGGAGGCGAGAGTTGGCGGCTTGGGCACGGGCGAGGTGAGCCCCACTGACTCCCAGCAGTTTTTGGTCTCCCCCTTTCAGTTGTCGTAAGCGTTTCGACACTGCTTCTCTTTCTGTTGCAAGGGTTAGGCCCAATGTGCCACTGGAGAAGGACCATGGTTGCTGTGGGTTGCCGCCGTCAGCCTTCCCTTCCGAAGGGGGCAGCAGAAGCACAAAATCAGACGCGGGCATGGGGTCAAGTCTCTCATGGCGCCGACTCGCACCACATTGCTCACTGGGAACAATGACACGAGTTCTGATTTTCATGGTTCGACATCATTTTTGGGTTGCGTGACGCCTAACCTATGAACCATGCGCGTACACGTAGACCCCTCCAAGTGCCAAGGCCATAACCGCTGTTATGCACTGGCCCCCGAATTATTCGACGTCGATGATCTCGGCAACGCATTCGAATTGAATGACGGCGTAGTCCCTGCCGGCCTCGAAGACAAGGCTCGTCTCGCGCTTGCTAACTGTCCTGAGTTCGCTATCTCAATTGAGGAATAGTCATGAGTGAAACTGTTTACGGCCCCGTCACCGATTGGGCAACCGACTTCGATCACGGCTCACCTGCATACGCAGCTAACCAGCACAAAATTTGGGACGACTTGAAATCATCTGGTTGCCCCATCGCCCACACCGATCGTTATGGCGGCACATGGTTGCCACTCACGCACGAAATGGTGCACGAAATTGCATACGACACCGATCACTTCTCAAGTGAAGGTCCTGTTGTTGGTCAATTGAAGCCAAGCGAAGTACCCGACCGTATCGGTGCTCCTATTGGGCCTGTGCCTCCCATCTCTTCTGACCCCCCATTCCACGCTGAAGCTCGTCGTCTTCTTCTTCCTGCATTTGCACCAAAGATGATCGACCCTTGGCGCGAAGAAGTAGTTGCTATCTGTAACGAACTCATCGACAACATGGGCACTGCCGATCACATCGATGCTGCATTGCAGTACTCACAGCACATTCCTGTCATGGTGATTGCTCGCATGCTTGGCTTGCCAGTCGAAGACGGTGACAAGTTCCGCGGTTGGGTCAACTTGGTTCTCAGCGGAATTGGCGAAGAGCGCACCGAAGCTCGTATGGCTCAATTCGAAGAGTTCAATGCGTACCTTGCGTTCCACGTAAACGATCACATCGAGAATCCTCGTGACGACCTCATCAGCTTCTTGCTCAATGCAGAAATCTTTGGCGAGAAATTGTCTCTCGAACACACTGTTGGCACAGTTATCTTGTTGCTCATCGCCGGCATCGACACCACCTGGAGTGGTATCGGTTCATCGTTGTGGCACCTTGCTGGTAACTCGGTCGATCGTCGTCGTTTGGTAGAAAATCCCGACATGATTCCTGCTGCAGTTGAAGAATTCCTTCGTGCGTATGCACCTGTCACCATGGCACGCGTTGTCAAGGAAGACATGGAGTTCCATGGTGTTGAGATGAAAAAAGAAGATTGGGTTCTTCTTCCTTTCCCTGCTGCTAACCGTGACGACAACCAGTTCGCCGATGCGCACATTGTTCAAATCGACCGTGAAGCAAACCGTCACGCCGCATTCGGACTCGGAATTCACCGTTGCCTCGGTTCAAACCTTGCTCGCTTGGAAATGAACGTTGCAATCGAAGTGTTCTTGAAGCGTTTCCCTGACTTCTCGCTCGACTCGAGCGAAGTTGTTACATGGAGCACAGGCCAGGTTCGTGGTCCACGTGCTTTGCCTTTCGTTATCAACGCACGCGCATAAGCACTACATACTGTCCTAGACACAGCTCGCTTCTAAGATGGCGGGACCATGTCTGAGCACACACCTATAGGCGACAGCATTCCGCTGAACCCCGATCAACAAGAAGCGGTGTATCACCCCGGTGGTCCGTTACTTGTCGTGGCTGGTGCTGGCTCTGGAAAAACTCGTGTTCTCACACAGCGCATTGCATGGCTCATTAGCCAAGGCACCCACCCCATGGCCATTTTGGCCATCACATTCACCAACAAGGCTGCTGAAGAAATGCGCCATCGAGTCGCAGATCTCGTTGGTCCTACTGCGCGTTCTATGTGGGTCACCACTTTCCATAAGGCGTGTGTTCGCATCTTGCGTCAGCATGCCGAAGCAATCGGGTACCCGAAGCAATTCACTATTTACGATTCGCAAGATTCAAAGCGCCTTATTGGTTATGTGATTCGCGATATGGGCCTCGATGCAAAGAAGTTTCCTGCAAATGCAGCGCAATCTCGCATCAGCCTTTGGAAGAACGAACTGATTAGTACTGCCAAAGCTCACGACACTGCCGAACACATCGTGCAGCGTCGCCATGCCGAGATCTACCGCGAATATCAAGCTCGTCTTATTCGCGCCGGCGCTATGGACTTCGATGATTTGTTGGTCAACGTGGTCAAACTATTTGAGACTCACCACGATGTGCTGCGTTCGTATCAAGAACGTTTCCAACATATTTTGATCGACGAATATCAAGACACTAACCAAGCGCAAAACCGTATAGTCCTTATGTTGGGCGCCCTGCATCACAACGTGTGTGTTGTGGGCGACAGTGATCAGAGCATCTACAAATTTCGTGGTGCCGATCTGCGCAACATCGATGAATTTGAAAACGCATTTGGTGAAACCACTGTGGTGGTATTGGCTCAGAACTATCGCAGTACCCAAACAATCCTTACTGCGGCCAATGCAGTGATCTCGCAAAACATTGGGCGACGTCCAAAAGATTTGTGGACATCTGCCGGCGATGGTGAACGCATCGTTCGGTATTTCGCTCAAGACGAATATGACGAAGCGTCCTGGGTAGCAAGCACTGCGCAAGATATTCACAAGAAGGAATCACGCGCCTGGGGCGACATCGCCATTATGTATCGCACCAACGCGCAAAGCCGTGCCATTGAAGAATCAATGATGCGTGCCGGCATTCCATACAAGGTTGTGGGTGGCACCAAGTTCTATGAACGGCGCGAAGTAAAAGACGCCATTGCGTATTTGAAAGCTGGCGCAAACCCGCTCGACGAAATCAGCATCAAGCGTGTTCTCAATGTGCCAAAGCGTGGAATTGGTGACACCAGTATTGGGAAAATCGATCTGTTTGCTAGCGCAAATGGGCTTTCGTTTATCGATGCCATGCGTCGGGCAAGCGAGGCCGGAGTATCGGGTTCTGCAATTAAAGGTATTTCATCATTCGTGGTTTTGGTCGACGACATGCATGCAGCTCTTGCCGATGGCCCTGCAGCATTGCTTGAAGTGGCAATGAATAACAGTGGCTACATCACCGAGCTAGAGCAGGAAGCATCTGTCGAAGCTGCTGGTCGCTTGGAAAATATTTCGGAACTCATTGGTTCCGCAGCGGAATACACACAAGTGGAAGAGTTTTTGGAACAGGTCGCGTTAGTTGCCGACACCGACGATCTCGATGCTGAAAACCATATTGTTCTCATGACCTTGCACTCGGCAAAAGGTCTGGAATATCCGGTGGTATTTCTTGTTGGTTGTGAAGAAGGAATTTTCCCGCACAACCGTGCTCTCACAGATCCTGCCGAACTCGAAGAAGAACGACGACTCGCATACGTTGGTCTCACACGTGCACGTGAGCGTTTGTTGGTGTCGCACGCATGGCAACGCATGTTGTTTGGCCAGTCGTCGTACAATCCGCCATCGCGCTTCCTTGCAGAGGTCCCTGCAGAATTATTCGATCGCCAAGGCAATGTCGATTCGGGCTCCGATCACGGACGTGTCTTTGGTCGATCCACTGGTGGTGGTTGGAACGATGGCGATATTCCTGCATACAAACGGCGCAACGAATCAGATGACGATTCGTTTGGTCGCACATTTGGTTCGGCCGCCAAAGAACGTATTGTGCGTGCTCCATCCGCACCGCGTAACACCGATCATCTAGTTGGTCTCAAACCAGGCGACGATGTCGCCCACGCCGTTTTTGGCGAAGGTGTGGTCATCGAGATCAAGGGCACCGGTGAGAAGGCTGAAGTCACGGTTCGGTTCCGCGATAAAGGCACAAAGCACCTTGCCTTAGCCTGGGCTCCGCTCACAAAGCTCTAGCAAAATCCCTGCTGAGGGGTTCTGAGTAGTAGAAATAAGGGAATGAAGGCAGCACTCCTTATCGAAAGTCTCACGGGCAACACATGGAAGGCTGGCGAGCTCATCGCAGCCAATTTGCAGCAGGAAAACTGGTCGATCACTGGTATTTCTTCGGCCAAGCAACCCGACCACGCTTCTATCCAAGACGCCGACATGGTGATTGTGGGTACCTGGGTGCATGGCCTCTTCGTAGTGGCTCAGTCACCGTGGGGTATCGATAACTTGCGGGCACTTCCAGCAATGTCTGGCAAACAAGCGGTTGCGTTTTGCACGTACGCGCTCAATCCTGGCAAGTCTCTCGATGTAATGACACGCGAATTAAGCAATCGTGGAGCCGACGTTGTGGGCGGTCTTGCGTTGCAGCGAGGACATTTAGCGGAGCACGCTGAAGAGTTCGCGATTCGCCTTATTGACTCTCTCGCAACACCCAAATAGTCAATAGTTACGGGGCTGTTGTAGCGCTTGCGGTTAGGCCGCGCAGGTCGATATACAACGTCTTTTTGTTCTCTACAATGGGTCGCACCTCGGCTGGTGCCTTCAAATCACTAACTTGCAGAGTGCGTTTTTCGCAATCGGTAAATGTTCGCGTGCCCTCCACATGGGTTACCAAACATGTGGCATCGCGATCAGCGGGATAGCCGTAGTACACCTGCCAGCCGACAGCGGGGTCCGATCCCGAGTGGTCGAGAACGACCGAGCGCACACCATCGGGGCTCTTCAGGTCGGGGAACAAAAGGGGGCCATCTCTGGTGATGGCCTTTGCCATAGCGGTGACTTTGCCTACCTCGAACACTTTGTTCCCAATTTCTGAGGTGGGGTCTGCCCGGTCGTTAATCACCAGGGCAACGCCCCATAACCCCGCAAAAAACAGGGCAAAGAAGGCAATGCCCCCCAAAACGGGTGCCAGAGCTCGGGCGAGAGGGCTGCGCAGACGTGGAGACTTCATCTCCCCATTGTGGCGGGTTGGTAACTAAACACTCACACGGCGTAAGGTTTCTCTTCTGTGAAGCGCCCTTATCGAGTAGTTGTAGCCAAGCCAGGCCTAGACGGTCATGACCGTGGAGCCAAGACCATCACCCGTGCTCTCAGAGACCATGGGTTTGAAGTCATTTATACGGGTCTCCATCAGACTCCCGAACAAATCGCTGAGACCGCAATGCAAGAAGATGCCGACGCCGTGGGGCTGTCACTTCTGTCTGGCGCGCATCTCACACTTTTCCCCCGCACCATGGAAGAACTTCGCAATCGCGACATGGGAGACATTCTCGTGTTCGGTGGCGGAGTTATTCCCGATGCCGATGCACGCGCATTACGCGAGCAAGGTGTGGGCAATATCTTTGGTCCTGGTTCATCGCTGAAAGCGATTAGTCAGTGGCTTGAAGAAGAACTCGACAATAGGGAGTAACTCATGGATCTTTTTGAGTATCAGGGCAAGCAGTACTTTGCGCGCTACGACATTCCGGTATCGAAAGGTGACGTCGCCGTCACCGTCGATCAGGCAGTTGCCGCAGCCGAAGCAGCTGGATATCCAGTTGTTGTGAAAGCACAAGTGCAAGTGGGTGGACGCGGCAAAGCTGGCGGCATCAAGTTGGCAAACAATGCTGACGAAGTGCGCACACATGCCGGAAACATCTTGGGCATGGACATTAAGGGCCATGTAGTCAAGCGTGTCTGGGTAGAGAACGCCTCCGACATCGACGAAGAGTATTACGCGTCATTCACACTCGACCGCGCAGCAAAGAAGCACCTTCTTATGCTCAGCCGCGAAGGTGGCGTAGAGATTGAAGAAGTAGCAGTTACTAACCCCGATGCAATTCTCATGTTGCACATTGATCCTGTAGACGGTTTGTCAGCAGCGGCAGCAAAGAAGGCTGCAATCGATGCAAAGATTCCTGAGAAAGCACAGCAGGGTGTTGCCGACATTTTGGTGAAGTTGTATCGCTGCTTCGTTGAAGGAGATTGTGACCTCGCAGAAATCAACCCTCTTATCTTGAAGCCAACGGGCGAAGTACATGCACTCGATGCAAAGGTCAGCCTCGACGCCAACGCCGACTTCCGCCATCCTGAATGGGAAGAATTCAAGGCAACCGAAGAACTCGATGCTCGCGAGCAACTTGCCCGCGAAAAGGGACTGCAGTACATCGGCCTCGACGGCACAGTGGGCATCATCGCAAATGGTGCTGGTCTCGCAATGAGCACTCTCGACGTGGTGAACCAAGTGGGCGGCACTGCTGCAAACTTCCTCGACATCGGTGGCGGCGCAAACGCCGACCTCATGGCGAGTGCACTTGATGTTATTAACTCTGACCAAAACGTGAAGAGCATCTTCATCAACATTTTTGGTGGAATCACTCGTGGTGAAGAAGTGGCAAAGGGCATTGTTGAAGCGATGGGTCGTGTCGATCTTCGCGCACCAATTGTTATTCGTCTCGATGGCACCAACGCCGAAGAGGGACGCGAAATTCTCAAGAACGCCGGCATTCCCGAATCAAAACTCACCAGTAAGCCAACGATGCTCGAAGCCGCTGAAGCGGCTGTGGCACTCGCAAAGTAAGGACCCCCGTCATGGCAATTTTCGTCGATCAAAATACAAAAGTCATTGTGCAAGGCCTCACAGGCGGCCAAGGTAAATACCACGGCTTGCGCAACAAGGCATACGGCACACAAGTTGTTGCTGGAGTTACTCCAGGCAAAGGTGGCACCGATGTTGAAGGTATCCCTGTGTACAACAGCGTTGCTGAAGCAGTAGCGGCAACAGGTGCAACCGCATCATTCGTTACCGTTCCACCTAAGGCTGCGTCAGCAGCAATTCTCGAAGCAGCTGGTGCAGGAATCACATTCATTGTGTGCATCACTGAAGGAATCCCTGCACAAGACGAAGCTCGCACCTACAACACGTTGGTACGCGATTTTCCAAAGGTGCGTTTGCTCGGGCCAAACTGCCCAGGCATTATCAGCCCAGGAAAATGCAACATTGGAATCACAGCTGGTGAAATTGCAGAGTTGCCAAGTGCAAAAGGACCAAACGTTGGCATCGTGTCACGCTCGGGAACTCTTACCTATCAGGCGCTGTATGAATTGAAGCAACGCGGCATTGGTGTATCAACATGTGTTGGTATCGGTGGCGACCCCGTTCCGGGAACTTCTTTCATCGATTGCTTGCGCGAATTTCAAGCAGATCCTGAAACACACGCCATCATCATGATTGGTGAAATTGGTGGTTCTGCAGAAGAAGAAGCAGCCGAGTTCATTAAGGCCAATGTCACAAAGCCAATGTCTGCGTACATTGCTGGTGTTACCGCACCCGCAGGCAAAAAGATGGGCCACGCTGGCGCAATCGTGTCTGGTGGCAAAGGAACTGCTCAAGGCAAGATGGATGCACTCAGTGCAGCTGGTGTCAAAGTGGGCAACAACCCCACCGAGGCTGGCTCATTGATGGCCGAGATCGTCGCTGGACTTCGTTAATTGCCACGCGCCCTTCTCTCGGTTTACGACAAGACGGGCATTGTCGAATTTGCTTCGGCTCTGCACACACTTGGGTGGACGCTTGTCTCTAGTGGAGGTACTGCTTCGGCAATTGCCGAAGCAGGGATTCCCGTCACTGATGTTGCAACAATCACTGGGCTAGGTCCGATTCTCGATCATCGAGTCGTCACCTTGCACCCCAAAATTCACGGTGGGATCTTGGCCGATCGTGCAAACCCCGCACATGTTGCCGAGATGCAAGAGCACAACATCGAACCCATCGATCTTGTCGTAGTCAATCTGTATCCGTTCTCATCCAAGCCAGGTGTCGAACTCATCGATATCGGTGGTCCAGCCATGGTGCGTGCAGCGGCGAAGAACTTTGCAAATGTCGGCGTTGTAGTCGACACAGCTGATTACACCGATGTGTTGGAGATGATTGAAGGCGAATTCTTCAATGTGTCTGCGCGTCGTCGTCTTGCACAAAAAGCTTTTCGAATTACGTCTGCGTACGATGCGTCGATCGCATCGTGGCTTGCCGACGAAACCAGTGACCGCGAAGATGCAACTGTTCCGCCGATTCTCACTCTTGTGGCTGAACGAGCCGAAGTATTGCGTTACGGAGAAAACCCCCATCAAACCGGTGCGCGTTATCGCTTACCCGGTGTGGAGAGTTGGTGGGATTCTGCAACGCAGTTAAACGGTAAAGAGATGTCGTATCTCAATGTTCTCGACACCGAAGCTGCGTGGCAATTGGTCAGTCGATTCGATCGGCCAGCTGCCGTAGTTGTGAAACATGCAAACCCTTGTGGTGTTGCATTGGCTTCTACTATTTTCGAGGCGTACACCAATGCAAATGCAGCAGATCCAGTGAGCGCATTTGGTGGAATCGTTGCTGTCAACGGTGAAGTAAATGAAGATACTGCCAAGGCAATTGCCGAAGTCTTTACCGAAGTTGTGATTGCACCGTCATTTACGGCCGACGCGCTAGAGATCTTGTGTGCCAAAACTTCCTTGCGCGTTTTTGAAGCAGTTGCGCCATTTGGTGCGATGGCAATTGATGTTCGTTCTATCGATGGCGGATTGTTGGTGCAATCAGTCGATGAAGTCGATGAGCCCCTCGACGATTTCACTGTGGTTACCGATCGTGCACCTAGTGCCGATGAATGGTCGAGTCTGATGCTTGCATGGCAAACAGTGGCAGCCACATGGAGCAATGCGATTGTTCTTGTCAACGGTGACACAGCGGTTGGCATAGGCGGGGGACAGCCCAATCGAGTCGATGCTGCGCACTTAGCCATCACGCGTGCTGGTGAGAGAAGTACAGGTGCTGTGGCTGCGAGCGATGCCTTCTTCCCATTCGGCGATACCGTTTCAGCGTTGGCCGCCGCTGGTGTCACAGCCATTTTCCAACCCGGTGGCAGTGTCCGAGACGAAGAATCCATCACGGCGGCCAACACTCATGGAATTGCCATGGTGTTCACCGGTACACGCCACTTCCGTCACTAGGCAAGTCGTAGACTAAGTAAATGGCGCGCATTAGTGACCTCCTCGCAGCAGGACGGACCTTCTCTTTCGAGTTCTCGCCGCCCAAATCCGCCGCTGGTTCTATGTCGCTTGGCCGCACAATCGCCGAGTTAGAGCCTCTCGCTCCATCGTTTGTATCTGTTACTTACGGTGCTGGTGGCTCTACCCGCGAGCACACGCGTGACACCGTTTTGTGGGTAGGCAAGGAAACCAATATTCCGCCGATGGCTCACCTCACATGTGTTGGCCACACGAAGGCAGAAATTTCCGACATCATCTCCACGTACGCCGGCGCTGGAATTGAAAATGTTCTTGCCCTTGCTGGTGATGCACCAAAAGATCCGGCCGATGCACGCCCGAGCGATTACATGTATGCCATTGATCTCATTGAACATCTGCATGAGATAGGTGATCTATGTATCGGTGTTGCTGCACACCCTGAAGGTCATCCTCGGTCTCCCGATATGGCAACCGATCGTCGTCACCTTGCCGACAAATTACGAGTAGCTGATTTCGCCACTACCCAATTTTTCTTCGATATTGAGCACTACGTGTCACTAGTGAATGATCTTGCTGATCTCGGAGTCACGAAGCCAGTAGTGCCAGGCATTATGCCCGTCACGAACATCGCCCAAGTAGAGCGCATGGCCGAATTGTCAGGCGCTGCATTTCCTCAATGGTTGCGTGAGCGCCTCGAGTCGGGAACAACAGCAGAAGATGTGCGTCGTATCGGTGTTGAAGCAGCTACTGAATTGTGCGCTGCACTTCTCGAAGCCGGCGCACCTGGTTTGCATTTCTACACACTTAATAAATCAACTGCTACACGAGAGATCTACGCCCAACTGGGTCTTCCGGTTGCTTAATCTCAATACGAATCATGAGTAATTCAGGTATTCCGCCCATGTCGAACGCAGGTACACCCGCATGGGGTAATCGTCGTGGCCCCGTAGTTCCTTATGTGCCTGGTCTCGATGGCTTACGTGCATTAGCGGTTGTGGCAGTCATTGTGTATCACGCCAATCATTCGTGGCTAGGTGGCGGTTTCCTTGGCGTTGAAGTGTTCTTTGTTATCTCTGGGTATCTCATTACTTTGTTGCTCATTGCCGAACGTGAACGTGCTGGCACTGTGTCATTGGGGAACTTCTGGTTACGTCGTGCACGTCGTTTGTTGCCCGCGCTGTTTACCTTGCTCATCGGCACCACTGTGTATTGCGCACTATTCGATCGTGATCGATTGGGCATGTTGCGTGGCGATGTGGTGGCCGGTGCACTCTATATTTCGAACTGGTTCCAAATTTGGTCTGGGTCTTCGTACACATCTGCATTCGCTTTTGCACCATTGCGCCATCTGTGGTCACTTGCAGTAGAGGAGCAGTACTACATCGTGTGGCCATTGGTCATGTTTGTGTTGTTACGTCGTTTACGTTCGAAAACATTGCCGAAACTTGCGGTGGTCTTCACAATGGGAGCCCTTGCAATTACTGCGTGGTCTATTTACCTGTACAACTCAGGCCCTATCGATACCTTCGAGAAGACTCCAGAACAATTCATGACGTTTTTCGGACATCGAATTCTCCGCATTGATTTCTTGTATCTCGGGACTATTAGCCGTGCCAGTGGGTTGTTGCTTGGTGCTGCTCTTGCAGCAGTGTGGCGTCCGTGGGCAATTCGTCGTGGCCGCGCCGGCACTAATGCAAATGGCCTCGATCTTTTAGGCGTAGCGGCACTCACTGCACTCGGATTCATGTTCTGGAAATTTCGAGAAGTAGTTTCCGTTACCGATAGCGGAACGCAGGGATATGACCTGTTGTATCGCGGCGGATTTCTTGCAGTGGGCATCGCCACAATCATTGCAATCGCGATGGTGACACATCCCCGATCTCGCTTAGGCAAATACGTTATTGGTTCACCAATTTTTGTGTGGCTTGGTAAGCGTTCATACGGTTTGTACCTGTACCACTGGACCATTTTCCAGGCGTATAGAAAAAATGCCGGCAACTCATTGAATCTCCGTGAATTCATCGCACTGATGGCCATCACACTTGTGATCACTGAAGCGTCGTATCAATTTATAGAAACACCAATTCGTAAAGGTGTAGCCACTGCCAAGTGGCGTGAGTGGCGTGCACGTGGTGGTCGAATCAGTCCACCCTTTGCGGTCGTGCTGGGCACTTTGGCAATCATCCCTATCTTCTCCGTAGTGAAAATGGCTGGCGCCACTGTGATGGCTGACGACATCACAGCGTCTCTTGATGACAATGAAGGTGCTGTTACCCGCATCACAACAACAACGACAATCGTTGGTGCCACCACCAGTATTCCCGTGGTGACTACATCAACAATTGCAAAAGGCAAACTCGATGTCCTTGCGGTGGGCGACTCGGTCATGCTTGGCTCTGCGAAAAAATTATCCTCGTATGGCATCACTGTTGACGCAGCCAAAAACAGGCAAGTTCTTGAAGGTCTCCAAATATTTAACTATTACAAGTCGACTAATGAACTCGGCAACAATGTTGTGGTTCATCTGGGTACAAATGGCATCACAAAAGCCGCTACCTATGAACGACTTCTCAAACCTCTTGCCGGTGTACAACGAGTGATTGTCTTGACGAACCGTATTCCTGGACGGGCTGCAGAGAAACTCAACAATGTTGTAATTAATGCCCTGCCGCTGACCCACCCAAACGTCACCATTCTCGACTGGTACGAATTATCTAAACCGCACCCGGAATGGTTTGCCTCCGACGGCATCCATCCGAACGCTGTGGGCCAAGACAACTATGTTGCTCTGATTTTGCAGGCGCTCGGGCGCTAATTCCTTGCCCGTAGTGGGGTGTTTGCATTGGGATTGAGCACCGCGTCACGCCTACGCTTAGAGGTATGACATCACCAGTTCGTATTGCCGTTACCGGCGCCGCCGGCCAAATTGGCTACAGCCTCCTTTTCCGTATCGCCTCAGGCGCAGTGTTTGGTCCCAACCAGCCCGTCATCTTGCAGTTGCTGGAAATCACACCGGCTCTTGGTGCGCTTGAAGGCGTACGCATGGAACTCGACGACTGTGCATTCCCGCTTCTTGCAGGTGTTGTGTGCACCGACAATGCAGAAACTGCATTTGGTGATATCGACGCAGCATTCCTAGTTGGTGCAATGCCACGTAAAGATGGCATGGAGCGTGGCGACCTGCTCAACGCAAACGGTGGCATCTTTAAACCACAAGGTCAAGCACTCGGTGCTGCTGCGAAGAAAGACGCAAAGATTCTTGTTGTGGGTAACCCCGCAAACACCAACGCAGTTATTGCAATGAATAATGCAAAAGGTCTCGACCCAAGCCGATTCACTGCAATGACACGTCTCGACCACAACCGTGCCATCACACAGTTGGCAGCAAAAGTGGGCAAGCCAGTTACCTCAGTAAAGAAGATGACTATCTGGGGTAACCACTCAAGTACTCAGTATCCCGATCTCTTCCACTGTGAAGTCGATGGCAAGAACGCAGCAGCATTGGTAAACGATCAGGCATGGCTAGAGAACGATTTCATCCCCACCGTTGCAAAGCGTGGTGCTGCAATCATCAAGGCACGTGGATTGTCATCTGCTGCTTCAGCAGCAAACGCAGCAATCGATCACATGAACTCATGGGCACTTGGCACCGCTGAAGGTGATTGGGTGTCAATGGCGATTCCATCCGATGGCAGCTACGGCGTTCCAGAAGGCATCATCTCGTCATTCCCTTGTGTGTGCAAAGACGGAAAATACAGCATTGTGCAAGGGCTCGATATCGATCCTTTCAGCCGTGCACGTATCGATGCATCTGTTGCAGAGCTTGTAGAAGAGCGCGACGAAGTAAAGAAGCTCGGACTTATCTAATGGATGTTGGAGCCCTGGTCGATACTGACCGGTGGCCCTTACATAGTGCTGTTTTACATGCACAACTTCAACAACAATTTGCTGCAGAAAACATTGTGGTCTTGCCTGGATTCATTCGTGAATCTGCTCTGCCCGCACTCATCGCTGAATGTGAGCAACTTGCAACAATGGCATATCACACCACGGTGAATGCCAACTTAGAAGTAGTTGCCTACGATCAATTTCCGTCGTCAAGTGTGATTCGTGCGATCTATGAATGGGAACCTCTCATGGAGTTTGTGGCAAAGGTTCTAGGGGAGAAGCAACTCTTTCGTTATGCAGATCCATTTGGTGCTCTGAATTTGGCAGTGATGCGCGATGGACATGAACTTGGTTGGCATTTCGATCAAACAGATTTTGTGGTCTCAATTGCACTACAACCATCACACGGTGGAGGACACTTTGAAAACGTGCCTCGTATTCGCAATGCAGATAATGACAACGCAGAACTTGTAGCTGCAGTTCGTCGTGGGGAACGTGATGATCTAGTGCGAATTGAACCTATGACGCCTGGAACATTGATGGTTTTTAATGGCCGCAACAGTTATCACCGCGTATCGAAAGTGAAAGGTGACATTCCCCGTCACGTTGCTCTTCTTGCCTACGACACCAAACCAGGAACCGATTCAAACAATGAATTAAAAATTGGTCGCTATGGTCGGTTGCCGGAATGAGCGATCAACAAATTTTTATTGGTGAAGGCTTTGTTGGCGAAGGAGTCAATGCTGCCCATGTGAACACCGTGATGGGTGCACGTAACGGTCCGGTGGGAACTGCTTGGGCAACGGCTCTTGCAACTCCACGGACGGGCCACGTGCCGTTTGTTGCTGTTGCTCGACCAGGAAGTCCTATTTTGCCGTTCACGTTGTTTGTCAATAAAGCTGCGATTGAGAATGACCTGCACGGCACTCTCACATGGGGGGCCGCCCAAGCCGGCCTCGCTGCAGGGGTCGGCCAAGCCCATATCGATGGCCATGTTCCCGATGCAGCAGAGACCTATGTGCTCATTGCTGCTGTGTGGGTGAATCCGGCCGCAAACGATGAAGAAGCAGTGTTTGCTAACAATCGCGCTGCAACCCTCTCAGCGCTCGCTATGGCTCGTTCCAGCGCCCCCGACATGGACCTAGCCATCGCAGCCATGACTTACCCTCAGAACCCTTATTTCCGCCAGGGGTAAGCCTGCAATTTGGAGTTCTCCATATCTCGTGATTGAATACATGACTAAATCAGTCGGAATTATCGGGAATAGGAAAACCAGTCGTGACAGCAATATCGCACCCACAACACGATGCACCTATTTCGGGGGCTCCACTCAATTTCTCTCGTCGCACTGCCAAAGCGGGAATTGCGATCATCTTGATGGTTACAGCACTACTCGGAGCTGCGTCGCTTGCCTTTGGAACTAACTCTGATGCGATTGATGCAACAGAGCTGAACGCTCGCTAACTACTCGTAGACCGTGTCGGCGCGAACCGACTGAAACGCCGCATCGAGCGCAGCAAAAACGGGGACAGCATCAACAATGTATTGCGTGTCGCCGTACACGCGAACAAGGCCCTTGATGAACACTTCTTGTGCAGGAACTTTTTCCGTGGCTACGTCAACGGCGGTTTGCCACGATTGTTCGAGACGAACATTTTCTTGTGGAGCAGGACCAGCTCCGAATTGAGCATTCCCATTTCCCACTTGAAAGTGATAAATCACATTTCCTTCAGGACCATCGGTGACCACCTGGGTAATACCAATGCTGTGTGAGTTGGCAAGATCGTTGATTGATGCGCTGCCCGAAACCTGAGCGTGCATTGCTTCAATCCATTCAAGACTTAAGTACCGCATGATTAGCTTTTTGTCTGCGCGCGAGCTGAGCGCCAATGCGACAGAATCTCAATTGCAACGGGGAGCACAGAGATGAACACCACAGCGATTACTGCAATTTCAATGTGGTCTTTTACAACATCGATTTGACCCAAGAAAAAGCCAAGAAGTGGAAGCCCTGCGCCCCACAACAAACCACCAACAACGTTGTATCGCACGAACGTTTTGTATTCCATATTGCCGACACCAGCTACCACTGGTGCAAAGGTGCGAACGATGGGAACAAAGCGTGCGAGAACGATGGTACGTGAACCATATTTCTCGAAGAATGCATGTGCCTTCACAACGTGATCGGGATTAAACAGACGCGACTTGGGGCGAGCAAAAATCGCTGGGCCCATCTTTTTTCCGATGAGGTATCCCACTTGGTCGCCGATGATTGCCATTGAGGCAGACACAAGAATGACAAATGGCAATGGTGGCAGAACATTGTTTCCCGCTTCGCTCGCAAGAAATCCAGCGATGAAGAGAAGTGAATCCCCAGGTAGGAAAAAGCCAATGAGCAGGCCCGACTCTGCGAACACAATGGCTCCCAAGATGAGGAGGCCACCGTTCTTGAGAAGACTTTCGGGATTCAACAGAGCAAGCATGGATTCACGCTAGTTCGGGATATGCAAAAGGCCCGGGCATTACGCCCGGGCCTTTTGGCAAATAAATGTTTATTCTGCGGATGCGAGAATCGTTGACTTCTGGCGAGAAGAACGAATAACCGATCCACCAAGCACAACAAGTGCAGCAGCAGCAATAAGAAGACGCTTACCGTCTTGATCTTGTGTGCTGATAATTGCAGGAAGAACCAACAAGGAAACAAGGTTCATTACCTTGATCAATGGGTTCAAGGCTGGGCCAGCGGTGTCCTTGAATGGGTCACCAACAGTGTCGGCAATAACCGCAGCCTTGTATGGCTCAGATCCCTTGCCACCATGGTGTCCATCTTCGATGTACTTCTTTGCGTTGTCCCATGCACCACCAGCATTGCTGAGGTAGTTAGCCATGAGCTGACCTGTGAGGATCACTGCTGCAAGGAAGCCACCAAGTGCTTGCCAGCCGATTCCGAAACCGACGATGACAGGTGTGAGCACTGCAAGAAGAGCTGGTGTTGCCAACTCACGCAATGATGCTTCTGTACAAATGTCGATAACTGGGCCGTATTCAGGCTTCTTTGTTCCGGCCATGATTCCGCCATCGCGGAATTGGTTACGTACTTCTTGCACAACAACACCAGCGGTACGGCCAACGGCGCGAATCGAAAGTGCAGAGAACAAGAACGGCACAGCGCCGCCGATAAGAAGACCAATGAAGATCTTCGGGTCGGCAACGTTGATTGCAAGCTCAGGAGCCTTGAACACACCATCGGCCAAGTTCTCAGCCTTGATCAACAGTTCTGCACCAGCGGTTTCAATGAATGAAGCAAACAATGCAACTGCAGCAATAACAGCAGATCCGATTGCGAATCCTTTTGTTACAGCCTTGGTGGT